>DASRCD010000838.1:0-2195 GCA_035653315.1 Candidatus Angelobacter sp. | reverse complement strand
ATTTCCGGCAAGCCTGAAGAACGCGTGCTTTCCTTCCTGATGCTGCGTTCACTCAAGCAGGCCCGCTATTCTGAAGTGAATGAAGGCCACTTTGCCCTCGCCTCGCCCACTTATACACACTTTACCTCGCCCATTCGCCGCTATCCAGACCTGATAGTCCACCGCATTCTGAAATGGGTGCTGCGCTCAGACGATACAGCGGGTGCCCCGTCCTTTGCCGAGCAAAGGGTGAGTACAAGTCATTCTCCCGGAGAAAACGCTACACCCGTCCGCTACCTTGCCCAGAAATCGCATGAAATGCAGTCTCCCTGGTCTAAACGATCAGAAAAGCGTGCCGAAAAAGGCTCCTCTGCGCGGCGTCGCGCCTCCACGCCGGCCATCGCCGGGCCAATCTCCGAGCCTGAGCTGCATGAGATTGCGGAAAGCTCCAGCCAGTCTGAGCGCGCGGCCGACGAAGCCGAACGCGAGCTGATGGAATGGAAGAAGCTCAAGTTTATGGAGCAGCGCGTGGGCGAACACTTTGACGCCATGATCGTGAGCGTGACCAAGTTCGGTTTCTTTGTGGAGTTGACGGAGCTGTTCATTGAGGGGCTGGTGCCGCTGAACTCGCTGGCCGATGATAACTACGCCTTCCATGAAAATACCCGCCAGATTATTGGCGCACGGTCCAAGAAGACCTACTCCATTGGCGATAAAGTCCGGGTGCTGGTGGACCGCATTGATCACATGCAGCGCAAAATCCAGTTTGCCGTGATGGAAGAAAAGCCCAAACGCGCCGAAAAGCGGCATAAGAAGCGCAGGGCTGATTGATTCATAACTATGCTATCTTCCATTTATGATTGCGTTGTGACCAAGAATTACTACCAATCTCTATCTCCAGCGTTGCGTCAACTGACGGATGAAATTGAACAGCATTGTGGCTTTGAGATCACCGTAACCTGGAATCCAAGGATCGTCTCACGGGGACTTCTGTACCACGGCCCGAAACACATAACTATTGTGCTAAAAGCGTTGTCCCCTAATCCGGCTGTTATTTGTCACGAGCTTTGTCATGCGGAACGCTATTTTCGTCTAGGTGTACCGTTCATCCAGCTAGGGCCGCCTCGCGAGATTCTTGGGGTTGACGGCGATATGGCGAGTGACGCAGCTGAAAATCTCGATAACATGCTGGAGCACATTATCGTTTTGTCTGAGATGAAAACACGATTTGGGTTTGATTTTGATCCCACTCATGTTCGTGAGGATTTATCGACTTATCACAAATGGCCGAAAGACGAATTTTCCCGCCGCTGTTTGGCTCTGTGTAATGCCGCCCTCGTATATTTTCATTTTCCTGAGCTTTCTCCAGAAATGGAATTCGTCCTTAAGACAGAAGGGTTGGCCGAAATCGCACAAGATCTCAACCGTAACCTCGGAAGCTCGTTACACTCAAAGCCGCGCATGGTTGAGGCTTTGGCGAAAGCACTAGGAATCCCTTTCGTCGAGGTTCAGCTTAGGGCGCGCAACGTTCGCGAGGGATGCGATGTAGGCGCGCCGCTTGTGGAATGGTTGATAGATAATAAGGATACATATCAGGTTAAATGATGACGTAATGGTAGCGGATCACTGTAATAAAAGTGCCCCCTACGATTGACGTTGTGCCACTGAAGAAAGATTCAGGGCCGGAGACGACAGGATAGACTAACGTTGTGAGCTCAGATCAACCGGACAGGATTAACTTCTCTTCAGTTACTAGGAAATTGGCTGCCGACCGCGCGGGCCACCAGTGTAGCTTCCCAATTTGTAATCGCAGGACAATTGGGCCAGGATCTGCGGAGGAAGAGGTATCAGGCGACGGTGTTGCAGCTCATATTTATAGCGCGTCGCCTCGAGGCCCGCGGGGCCAGGCAGGGCTCTCTCGTGAGGAACTCGAGCAGCCAGAGAACTGCATCTGGCTTTGTTCTACTCACGCCAAGCTCGTCGATAATAACAGGGGAGTTGCGTTCCCGCCGGAAACTCTTCTCAGCTACAAGGCTTTACAGGAGGCGCGTGTCAGGCGAGAGGTGCAGGGCCTGTATTCTCCGATCGGTTGGGTACATGAATTGACGTTTTTTGAGAATCCCACTTTCAAAGTAGGCCAAAAGGTCCAACTTGCGAAGTTGAACCTAATCTATGGTGCGAATGAATCCGGAAAGTCAACTATTACTGAATGGATT
>DASRCD010000837.1:0-3691 GCA_035653315.1 Candidatus Angelobacter sp. | reverse complement strand
AAGAATCGGCGGTTTTCGTACACCGTTATTAGCAATGCTCCGGGCCAATTCTACGATGGAAAATGCATCTGTTTTTTCAATCCCAGGCAGCTTGAGTTTGCTAAGCATGATGTCAAGCAGCTCGTCGGGCTTAGGACTGCGTCCATATGTCGCGTGAAACTGATTCAAATGTATATCTAATCTTTCATTTTTGTCCCAAAGCTTTATGTTCCTCGTTTGAACGAAGCCTGCCATCATGGGGATTTCTTTTTCATGAAACCAAGGGCTTGGCCGAACCGGCGTCATTTCTATTCCGTTATGGTTACGAATAATCAACGGACTGAATCCATTCTTCTTCGGCAGTTCGGTCGATGACTCACGAAATTTTGAAATCCTTCCGGTAATTTCTTGAATGTCACCAGCGAGCGCTTCAATTGCTACCTGGTCAGAGCGTTGCACCGCACCGGCCCGGAGGATCTCCACCACGCGAGTCAACAGTTGGCGAGCTTCAACTCCACTAAGTGGCTGGTCCTTGCCTCGGCGTAGCACCTCTTCGACTTCCCGGCCTACATCAGTAGAAATCCGGTATGCCTTGGAGATAATTTCCTTAAATTCATGCTGCAGATCTGCCCCAAGATTTGCACCTTCAACTTGCTTGTTAGTCATTGCTCTTCTCCTCTTCACTGTCACCATGTTGGCCATCGGGAATTATCGTGTTCAAATTGATACCTTTTTCAGCCGCAACTCGCTTAAGCCTGTTGAATCCTCTATAGGCGCATTGCCGAGCTGTACTTTCACTAATGCCCAAAGCCGCTGCTACTTCCGAGTGCTCAAGTTGTTCAATACCTTTTTCAACCGCGTCCAAGTAAACTGCCATGACTCGACGAACATTTTCTTGTCCCAATAAGGGCAAGTACGATCTCGCCAAAGACAGTGCGCGGCGAACCAGAGCTTCTCGATCCGCACTATCTTCTCTGTCCAGAACTGGCTGCGCTACCGGCCAATCCAGTTCACCCATGTGTTGTTCCGACGCTTTTCTCTGCCACAATCTGTAAGCGCGAATCAGCGTTACTCTGAACAACCACCGCTTGCGGATTTTTTATTGTTTTTCCTCGACGGGCAGTGGCGCAGAATTCATCTATTGCCTCTGAGACTGCCGTGTACGCTTCGTCAGGATCAACATCAGGGTACCGGCTGAGCACATGGCGAACGAGCCCATCCATAAAGCCACTTGCCCAGAGATGCTCTAGTGCTCGAACGACCTGTCCTGTGGCTGCCGCAGTAAATGCCATTTTGAGGTGGTCTGATCCGTCTAGCGGTTCAATTCGATTCTCTTTGTCACTCACATCTAGCTCGCTTTCTCAAACTAAGTGCATATCTGTTCACAGCTTGGCATTTTTGTCTTTTTTGTCCTTCTAGTGGTGCACCTATAAGTGGTAAGCGTGTGACAGGCAGAACTCAGAAAAGCGGGTTAGAAGTGCGCTGTTTGCACATGTCGCAAGCGCGAGAAGTCAGCTTGCATTCCATCTACGATTTTTATGCGTTCATGCTCGCGTTCTTTGTTGCTTCATCTTCGGCTGTGCGCGCGGGCCTAGGGCGCAAGGAATTCCCCTTAATATATGAAATTCCGTAGATAGGGCCTACTTTGTATGCCAGCTTTGCTCCAAAGGCATCCAAACGGGCCAAAAGCTAAGAGCTAATGGCCAAAGCCCGTCCTCTCAGGCAACCAAAGCTGCCGGGAATGGCTTCAATACCATATTCAACGGAGCGTACACAGGTTGGCGCATACTCAGGTAACATTGAAGGCAGACAACAAGGTAGCTACTCTGCCGCATCCTACGGATCAGCGGCCTCAAAAGGTCAAATTGACACAAGCAAAAAAAATGGTGGCGTCTGGGCTGACGGAAGCCGAGGCGATTGAGCGGGCCAAGGCGGGCGACGCGGAGTCATTTGAGGGGCTGTATGGACTCCATAAACGGCGGGTTTATTCGCTGTGCCTGCGCATGACGGGCAACACGGCCGAGGCCGAAGACCTGACGCAAGAGGCGTTCTTGCAGCTGTATCGTAAGATAGCCACGTTCAGGGGGGAGTCGGCGTTTTCAACCTGGCTGCACCGGCTGGCGGTAAACGTGGTGCTGATGCACCTGCGCAAGAAGGGATTGCCGGAGATATCGCTGGATGAGGCGCTGGAACCGCAGCATGAAGACGGTCCGAAGAAGGATATCGGCGCCAGGGACAATGTGCTGGCCGGGTCGATCGACCGGGTGAACCTGGAACGGGCCATAGAGAGCCTGCCGCCGGGATACAGAATCATCTTTGTATTGCATGACGTGGAAGGTTACGAACATAACGAAATTGCGGAAATGATGGGCTGCTCCATT
This sequence comes from Candidatus Angelobacter sp., assembly GCA_035653315.1. Classification (GTDB taxonomy): domain Bacteria; phylum Acidobacteriota; class Terriglobia; order Terriglobales; family Acidobacteriaceae; genus Angelobacter. The sequence goes on along the minus strand of DASRCD010000837.1, from coordinate 1,331 downwards.
GGGAACAGCAAGTCGCAATTGCATAAGGCGCGCATGAAACTGCGCGACCTGCTGAAGCTCAGCAGAGCCGAAAAGGCCGCCCGCAGATAAGAGAGCCAATCTAGCGGCTGAGCGGTAAAGAGTGGTGCATCGCGGTTGGCGCAAGCGAACGGCGCAGGCGAAAAACGCGTTTGTGTTCCCCTGCAAAGTACGTTGGGAGAGGATAAAAATGGATTGCCAGCAGTTCCAGGAAATTCTGCCACACATTATTGAAGCGGGTGGCAAGCCGGAGGAAGAACAGCACCTCCAGACTTGTGATTCGTGCGCGGCGCTGGTCAAAGACCTGTTATACATCGCCGAACAAGCTAAGTTGCTTTTACCCATGCATGACCCAAATCCACGGGTCTGGAATGGTATTGAGCAGTCGCTGCAACGCGAGGGCCTGCTCCCGGAGGGTCGAATGTGCCCCCCGGCACATTTAACGAAAACCTCGACAAAACAAATCGAAGATTGGACGCCCTTAGGATTGTTGCTTGCGCTGGTTACACTGGCGATGTTCACTATCATGCTTCTCCAGTACCGGCCTTAGCCACGAAGCCATCATCCACTTGTCTTGAACCGTGTCGGTCTTCCTAATCGACTAGCGGCTCTATGAGTCCGTCCGCATAACCTCACTCGTATCCGCCGTTCGTCTATTACCGGGTTCATGCGCCTATATCCTCTGCTCTCTACAATGTTGATGTGCTATATCTCCCGCTCACTGCAACTCTGCTCTTCACCAAACTAGTGCAAATCACGCGCTCTATCTAAGCGGAACACTCTTACCATCCTAATGGGTTCCTCCTCAGACACCTCCATATTCCGCGCTTCTTGCATTGAGCTCACATCTTTCAGTGGTAAAATCCGCCTGAAGACGCAGGAACGCCAGTGGCACAAGAAGAGCGTGCGCGTGAGGTGTATGCGTGTGCTGGTCAGGATGTGTCAGCAGTGCGGGACAACCTATTCATGACTCCACCAGCAGGCGCAACTCGATGCCTGGCGCTGATCGGGTTCATGGGCGCTGGCAAAACCACGGTAGGCCGGACTCTGGCAACTCGTCTGCGCTGGAATTTTTTTGATCTTGATGACGTGATCGAGCAGCGCGCGCAGCAGACCATCGCGCAGATCTTCGCGTCATCGGGTGAATCTGGCTTTCGCCGCATGGAAACCGCCGCGCTTCGATCCTTGCTGGAAGAAAGATCTCTGCTGCAAGAAAGACCTTTGCTGCAGGAAAGATCTCTGCCGCAAGATCAGTCCACGGCAAGCGATCTTATATTGGCCCTTGGCGGAGGCGCTTTTGTACAGCCGGAAAA
>DASRCD010000836.1:0-3146 GCA_035653315.1 Candidatus Angelobacter sp. | reverse complement strand
ACTGCGGTTTCAGCCGGAATTTTTCCACTTCCGCAGGAATGATTACCGCTTCACCGCTGTTTAAAGATATCGGGGCGGAGCCTTCAGACTCCAGCACCCCAAATCCGCGCGTTGCCACAACACACCATACGCTGCGACGGGCGTGTTGCGGACGCCGAAACTCCCATGCCTGAGAAAGCTTGAATTTATCCACGATGAAACAGGGTGAGGTTACAAGGTTCAACTGGAACTTGCCATTTTCAATCTGCGGCTTGGCCGGGACCACCTTGCCGGCATGCGTCTGTTCCTTGGTGGCGCGCAGGCCATCTTGAACATGCAACTCGCGCGGACGGCCATAATCATAAAGGCGATACGTGGTGTCTGAATTTTGCTGGGTTTCCACAATCACAGCGCCGCCGCCGATGGCATGAACTGTTCCGGCATCCACGTAAACAAGGTCACCCTCATGGACGTCAAGCCAGTTCAGCAGATGTTCCATTCGGTTCTCAACGATTGCGCGTTCCACTTCAGACTTGGTAACACCGGGCTTCAGACCCAGGCCGATCTTTGCTCCTGGCTCAGCCTGCAGCACGTACCAGCACTCGGTCTTACCGCAGGGCTGGCCGACTTTGACTGCCATTTCATCGTCAGGATGCACCTGAACCGAAAGCTTTTCCCTGGGGAAGAGAAATTTGATGAGTAAAGGAAAGCGAGTAGCATTGCCGGCACCCTCGCCTAAGAACTTTTTGCCGAATTCCTGGCAGAGTTGAGCCAGAGTGCGTCCAGCAAGGGGGCCGTTCGCCACCGTGCAGCCATCCCCAGTAAGCCAAGCCTCACCCAATGGCGATCCGGTGATCTCTCGCGTATAGATGGGGGCCAGATCAAGGCTTCCCCAGATACGTTCATGGAACTGCGGGCGCAATAGTAGAGGGTATAAGTCAGGCATGTAAGTTAATGAGAAATAACCGGTCTTGCTAAACCCATGCAGGTTAGACTCGCAAAAAAGCCAAGGCGTTGTCCAGCAGCTCTGAAGTAAGAATAACTCTTTTGGCCCCGGAGGGATTAATCGATTCTTAAGTAGGCTGCTTTTCGGGAGTTGTGGCGTCAGCAGGGCAGATTTACGCTGTTCTAAGCTACAGGCTGCATGGCTGAGTGCAGGAGGCGCATTTCCAGAGGCACCCAGAAGGATTTCCAGTCCTGGCTTTGGCTGGAGGCTTCCAGCAAAATGAAGGTGCCTTCATCTTCGGCCACTCCCGGGGTGCGCTTGACTATTGGAAAAGTGAAATGGCTGGTAGCAGCCGGCGTGGTGCGCACTACGGCCGCTTTATCGCCGTTTAATGACAGGCTGTAATGTATCTCGGCTGTGGCCATGGAACGCAGAATGTCCCGCAAAGCCCGGAGACTCAGAACATAGCTAAGCTCCAGGGTAGCAGAGGGTTTGCGCGTGGCAATAAGGTTTGGGCGTTCCTGGCTCAGAGTCCGGGCCAGCTCAGGAGAAAGAACTTTCACCGGCAATCCATTGCACTTGCAGATAAAAGGAAATTTAAGCCTGTGCTGGTTGATGGTGGCGAAATCGAGAGCTTCCTGAATATTGGCAAAATGTTTCATGGGCGGCAGGGCGGGGCCGTGGTAAATCCCACGAAAACTACAGAGAAGAAGGGGCTTATCTGCGACATCAGGCTCACGCGAAATATGAAAACCAGGTGAAAACTGATTAGACTCTTTAAGCCGGGGCAGAGATGCTTGTGCTACGTGAGATCACTGAATCTAATCATCGCCGACATCGTGGTCATCGGAAAAATTGGAAACTAAGTCTCACCGCGGACACGCTGAATCGCGGAGAAGACAAACCCAAGGAGGCTCGGGCAGTCGGGATGATCGGGAAGGCAAACCTGTTCCTGACCTCGATAAAGAAGGCATTGTGAGATCCTGCGGTTATTGCGCAAAGCTAATTGTCTGAAGCGTTCTAAGGAATGTTGACGTGGCGAGGCATCGGGCGGCCAAAGAGGGATTAAGGCATTTTGAATCAGCTTTTAGGCGGGGAGCGATGCAGCTCTGCGTGCTAGAATTTAAATACTTTCGGCAAAAGAGACCATATTTTGATTGAGTTAGCACCCTCGATTTTGTCAGCGGATTTTGCCCACCTGGCCGATCAGATACAGGCCGTGGCGGATGGTGGCGCAACCGTGCTGCACGTTGATGTAATGGATGGTCATTTTGTTCCGAACATCACAATTGGCCCTCCGGTGGTTGCCAGCCTGAGAAAAGTCACGAACCTTCCGCTGGATTGCCATTTGATGATTGAGAACCCAGACCAATATATTCCGGCATTTGCCGATGCCGGAGCCGATTGGATTTCCGTCCATCAGGAAGCCTGCGTTCACCTGCACAGGACCATTGAGCTCATCCGCAGCCATGGAGTAAATCCAGGAGTGGTCATTAATCCGGCAACTCCGGTGCAAATGCTGGAAGAAGTGCTGGACATGGTGCATCACGTACTGGTGATGTCAGTGAATCCGGGATTTGGCGGACAGAAATTTATTCCGTCGTCACTGGAGAAGGTGCGCAAACTGGCGTTGCTGCGAACAGCGCGGAATGCAAACTTCAGGATTGAAATTGATGGTGGGATGGCCACAGACACAATTGCCGATGCGGTACGCGCGGGAGTTGAGGTGCTGGTGGCGGGGAACGCGGTATTCGGTAAAGGAAATCCCAGGGAAAATACGCAGCGCCTGTTGAAGCTGGCTACGGAAGCCACCTTGCAGAGGGTCTAAAGGCGCACCAAATTTGAGGTAGGTAATGGTAAAAAAGATTCTTGTTTCAGCCGTGTTGGCCAGCGCTCTGTTTGTTGTCAGCGGATGCCATCATAAAGCCCAAAACCCATTGACCAACATTGATTCCAAGCAGCCGGACAAAGGGCTGTTTGACCGCGCCATGGAGTCCATGAAAAAGGGCCGTTATCAGGAGGCCCGCACGCTGCTGGAAACGCTGATTAATACCTATCCGGATTCTGAGTACATTGCCCGCGCCAAACTATCGTTGGGCGACGCCTGGTACAACGAAGGCGGCAAGGCCGCATGGGCGCAGGCCGAGGTGGAATACAAGGACTTTCAGACGTTCTTCCCCAACCTGCCGGAAGCCTCAGAAGCGCAGTTAAAGATTGCCAG
>DASRCD010000835.1:0-9995 GCA_035653315.1 Candidatus Angelobacter sp. | reverse complement strand
TAAAAATTGATCACATCGCGCTTAGTGTACCCATCAGCTGGATAAAAAACTTTTTTCAGGTTCGTGAACTTCAACCGGTGCTCATCCACGGCCAGAACAATTTCGTTGATTTCAGGTGGAAGCAGAATTGATGTTGTTCTGGAATTCGTTGACTCTGGCGGGGGATACTCAGCTTCAGCGTTGTTGAGCAGCAATCCGGTTTCCCGCACAACTTCGGCGGCAGGAACTTCCAGGCGCAATCCCAGAAATACAGGCGCGCGCAGGCGATTGTCATTGGTCCAGGAAGTAAATCTCACTGTGCAAACCAGCTCTGGTTGTATCCACGTAACTTCGCCAATGTCACGCGGCACATCGCCCAGCACCGGCTTTTGGATGATCAGGGGTTCAATCTTTTTGAATAAAAGCTTGAGCGATTCCTGCGTAAACCCTGAGCCTACGTTGCCCGCGTAGACCAACTTGCCGTCCTGGTAATAGCCCAACACCAGAGCGCCGAAAAATTCGCGCTCACCTTCAAGGTATCCGCAAATGACAAAATCCTGCTGGCAAGTAACTTTGATTTTGACCCAGCAATTGCTGCGTTTTGACTCATACCTGCTCTGCGCCTGCTTGGCGATGATTCCTTCCAGCCCTTGCGCCTGAACGGCCTGCAAAAGCTCACTCCCTTTGCCTGCAAAATGGTCTGAATAGCGCACCATTTCACTGGGTAAAAGAATTGATTTGAGAAGATTGCGCCGGTCAATCAGCGCGGCTTTGCGCAGATCATAGCCATTTAAATAAAGCAGATCGAAAGCAAAGAAATTCAGTGGCGGCGGAGCCACGCCCTTAAACGCTGGTTTTGTTCCAAACCCGGTAAGATTTTGCAGATGCTGGAAGCTGGGCTTTCCGTTTTCATCCAGGGCTACAACTTCACCGTCAACGATTGCGGTCTCTGCATTCACGCTTTGAACAAGGGCGGCTGCTATAGAGGCAAAGTGCTTATCCAGCTTAATCCCACGGCGTGACAGCATTCGCACCTTGCCTTCAGCAAAGTAACAAAGCGCACGATAGCCATCCCACTTCACCTCATAAAGCCAATCTGTCCCGGATGGAACAGCATTGCCAAGGACCGCGAGCATCGGGCTAAGCGACTCCGGCATGTCTGCCTTTACCGCGCCTTCAACGGATGAAATCTCTCCCGGGCCTTGCAGCACGCTGCGAGTATCGGCTTCAGGGTTCCAGCCTTCCCGCACGGCAAAATCTTTTTTCTTGATGAGCAGCCAGTCCTTGCCTTTGTTGCGGTTTGTGCGGACCAAAGCAAACTCGCCAACAATTTTTTGTCCATGAAATTGGAGTTTTAAATCGCCGGATTCCCACATCTGCTTCGGTGTTTTTGGCCCCAGCCATTCATAGGTGCCACGGTCCCAAAGCGTAACATTGCCAGCACCGTAATTTCCGCTGGGGATTGTGCCTTCAAACCCGCCGTAATCAAGTGGATGGTCTTCCACATGAACGGCAAGCCGCTTCATCGCAGGGTCTAAAGTTGGACCATTGGGCAAGGCCCAGGACTTGAGCACTCCGTCCATTTCAAGCCTCAAGTCATAATGGAGACGCCGGGCGCTATGTCTCTGAATAAAAAACCGCTTGCCCTCTTCCTTGGCAGGCTTGTCAGGAGGCTCAGGGGTGCGGGAGAAAATTCTTTTGCGCCGGTATTCTTCTAGTGACATAGCCTATTCGTGAGATTGTAATGCACAGTTTTTTGTGCTCTCATACCAGTCTAAGCCCTGTAATCTGGAGAACATTTCAAAATGGCCAGTACCGTATGGAAGGGACACCTGACGTTTGGCTTGCTGTCACTTCCCGTCAAATTGTACAGCGCAGCCCGCAGTGAGTCCGTTGGATTTAACCAACTCCACAAGCATGACAACTCACGTGTAAAACAGGTGCTCTATTGCCAAATGGAAGACAAACCGATTTCGCGCAGCGAGATTGTGAAGGGCTACGAGTACGAGAAAGACAAATACGTAGTCATTGAAGATGAAGACATCAAGAAAGTTGCGCCGCGCACTGCCCGGACCATGGAAGTTCTGGAGTTTGTGAAAGCCACGGAAGTGGATGCCATTTTTCTGGAAAGCTCCTATTACTTGGCGCCCGATAAGGCCGGAGAAAAGCCGTATGCCTTGCTCTTTGAAGCTTTGCGGCAGAGCGGCTGCGTTGGCGTGGCGAAAATCGCCATGCATAATCGCGAACATATTGTCATCCTGCGTCCCGGCCCCAAAGGTATTCTGCTGCACACCATGTACTATCCGGATGAGATTCGCCAAGTAGAGGAATTCCGCACGGATACCAGCCTTGTGAAGGAAAAAGAGTTGCAAATGGCGAAGATGCTGATTGAATCATTGCTCGCATCTTTTGAGCCGGAAAAATACAAAGATACTTATCGTGAAAATCTCATGGCCATGATCCAGGCCAAGGTGGAAGGTAAGGAAGTGGTGGAAACAGCAGAACCCAAGCACAAAGCGCCCGTGGTGGATATTTTAGAAGCGCTAAAGATGAGCATTGCCGAAGTGAAAAAACCGATCCGATCTTCCACCGGAATACCTGCCTTGCCAGCTGAAGAAGAAGCACCCATAAAGAAAAGCAGAAAGACTGGCCGCTAGTTACGGCGCTTTACCGGGCGTTACGCTAGTGGCCTTGTTCTTTTCAAAGACCACGGTTACAGGCTTGCCGGCGTTGGCATATTCGATTGTACGATTACCCATTTCCGTGCCGTCAGAACTCATATTTGTGCCCAGGGCAAAACTGGCCTGCAATTCGTTCATTCCCGGCTTGGCCTGATGCTGATCAATGGCATTCCATACGTCAGCAGGCCAGTGCTTGTAGAGTTCATGCGGATCTTCAAAAAAGAAAAGATCATTCACTGTAAAAGTGAAATCGTCGCCGGTGTTTTGTCCAATGGAAACGGCATATTTGGCGGGCTCGCCGGCTTTTTGAAATACAGCCATGATTTGCTTCTGCACAACAACTACTTGTCCTACCTTTGGCGCCACAGGCGAGCGTTGCAGCACAACATCTTTTATGTCGAGCTTGGCCAAAGGCGGCAGCAGGCCTGCTTCCTTCTTGAAATTCACGCTTTTTGTGCCGCTATCAAAGGGATAATACGCCACGGCATTCCCGGCTTTGACCCATATCGGTTTGTCCACCAGCTCTTTCTTGGCTGATTCCACATTGTAGGGAACAATTTTTTTCGGTGTGACATAGTCATCCATGTTGGATGAATACGTGGTCTCAGGTTTTTTAGGCGCGGTACCTGTGTCGCGCCGGCTATAAAAGAAATATCCCAGACCCACCACTAGAATCACGGCACAGATGATCCCATTTACCGTGAGAGTTTTTTTAAGATCGGCATCCATTGTGGCATTTAATGTAACACGCAGCAGATGCAATTAGGAGCGAAAGCAGTTGCAGCTTATTCGCTGCGCCAGATAAATAATCCGCGCAGAAAAGTGTTTTACACAGAAAGACACTCATCCGCGCGGCGTCTGCTTATAACTTGACGAGTTTGCTTGCACCCAGCACCAAACCCAGTGTGATCGCGGCGATTACGATCTCTCCCAGGGCTCCCACAATGAATGGCCGCAAGCCTTGCTTCTTCATTTCCTTAAAATTGGTCCGAAGGCCGACTCCAGCAAATGTCAGCAGAAATGCCCAGCGCGAAAGATTGGCAATGCTATCAATCTGGCCTTTGTTAAACACGCTCAGGCTGGCCAGCAGTGAAATCAGGAGAAAACCAAGAACGAACTTGGGGAATTTCTGCCATAAGAACGTTGCCTTGTTGCTGACGGCTTGACGGCCTTCTTTTGCCGCCCAATAAAGCGCATAACCCAGGACCACAAAGCCGATCATCGCATTACGGGTGGTCTTTGCCAGCACGGCAATTTTAGCGGCAGCATCGGAGTAAAGCGCGCCTGCGGCAACGGCTTCAGCGGTATTGTCGACACCAGTGCCGGCCCAGAGCCCGTACATGCGATCGCTCATGCCAAGCCAATGCCCAATCGGCGGGAACGTGAAAAGCGCAAGAGCGCCCAGGGCCAAAATTGCGGCAATGGCGAAGGAGGCATCTTCGTCATCCGCATCAATGGCGGGTTTAGTGGCAATGATGGCGGAAACACCGCAAATGGAAGATCCCACCGCAAGCAGGCTAGTCAGTTTAGGACTCAGTTTAAAAATGCGTCCCAGGAAGGTCATGAACGCAATAGACATCCCAATCTCTATCAATACTAAAACCAAGCTGACTGATCCCAGCTTAAGCACATCTCCCAGGAGGAAGCGCGCACCCAGCAGGACAATGCCTGTTTTGAGCCAGAATTCATAAGTAGCTACGCCAGGCTTGAACCACGATGAAACGCCCACGGTGTTTGAGATCACCAAACCTACAATGATGGCCCAAAGAACATATTCAATGTTGGGGAAAACAATGTGATTGGCTTTGGTGTAGGTGTTGATGGATTTTTCCAAGATTTTTCCAGCCATTCCCACAATGGCAAGCAGCGCGATTCCGGGCGCCAGCGCTGCTATTTTTTTCGGTAATTGAATGGGTTCTGCTCTGAGCGCAACTGTAGAACTAGCCATGGATATTTCTCCTATGTCTTATCTCTTTGATCCAGCATTACCATGCAACGTGTTTCAGTACGCCCATGCGAACTAGCGCCACTAGTAAAAATGCAACCGCAACGGCCCAGCCATCAAGAGAAAGGCTTAGCGTTTTTCCTGCTGTTTTTGTTTGCTCTGCCATTGTTTTGTCCTCCGTAAATTGAAAACAGATCAAATCAACCCAAAATAAAAAACCACTCACGGCTGGTGAGTGGTTTCTAGGGAACTTTAAATGATTTCTATTTCCGCTGAATGATCACTCGCCAGGCATGCCGAAGCAAAGACATGGACAACACATTGTGTTGAAACACATCGGCATGTGGCGAAGTACAGACATTGCGAAAGCGCAATCTTATCGACTGTCTTGGATGCGTGTCAACTGGCGTGGATTCTTTTTTAATCGAGCATCAAATCAAGGTATTTGTAACTGCATAGACGCTCATGTAGGCTTAAAGAGTTAGTGAGCCCTGTTTTGATATGCAAAAGCCATGAAGATACTTTTTAAACTTCTTGTAGTACTGGCAGCTTTTCCACTTTTATCGTTTGCTGGCGTCATCACCGATGTGCGGGAAGCCATTGCAAGGAATGATTTTAAGGCGGCCAGTGGAATTCTGGATGCTTACCATGCGCAACACGGAGTTGATCCTGAATACCTTGAAGCTAATTCGTGGATGGGACGGGGTGAACTCGCGGCAGGTGATCCCAAACAGGCTTACAGCTTTGCTGAAAAAACAGAAAAGCTAACGCTTCAGTCGATTCAAAATGGGAATGTGGACCAGAATCCACATACGGCAATCGCATTGGGTGCTGCTTTTGAAGTAGAAGCTCAAGCATTGGCCAAAATGAACCAGCAAGATAAAGCTGTGGCCCTGCTTCGCAACGCGATCAAGACGTATGGAAATACTTCCATACATGCCCGGCTACAAAAGAATTTGAACCTGCTTACGTTTGTGGGCAAACCTGCGCCTGCCCTGGTGTCCGCAGAGTACCTGGGCACAAAGCCAAAGCCGCTGGCAGACTTAAAAGGGTCTGTGGTGCTGCTCTTTTTCTGGGCGCACTGGTGCGGTGATTGCAAAGCTGAGGCCCCAATCATTGCGCGGCTGCAATCAGAATTAACGGACAAAGGTCTGGTAGTAGTTGCACCCACCCAGCGCTATGGTTATACCGCAGCCCAAGACGATGTTCCGCCTGCCCAGGAGACGCAGTACATTGAGACTGTCCGCCAGCACTATTATGCGCAGCTTTCCAATGTTCCCGTGCCGATCAGCAAAGAGAATTTTGATCTATATGGAGCAAGCACCACGCCCACTATCGTTTTAGTCAGGCGCAATGGCAGCATCGCGTTATATCATCCGGGCGCAATGCCGTATGGAGAGTTGCGGCAGGAAATTGAAAAACTGCTGAATTCACAATCCTGATCCGGCAACAAATCATTCAATCACTTGGCGTTAGTGCAATCCAAACATACCCCAAAGCGCCACGCCAACCCCGATAATAGTGGTGATGAATGAAAATTTCCAGAACAGCTTCATTTCAGCCAACAAAGCGATTGAGCAGAGAACGATAGATATTTCCAGGAACAGTTCGGATCCATCATAAAAATTGGCGCGCCGTTCCACCATGTCTCTCTCATGCTCCATATCCTTTGCGTCGTCCTGAATATTGATTGCGCCGGGTTTGTGGGCCGCGTTTTTGCTTTCATGCTGTTCTTTTGCGCCGCCTTCTTTAGAGTGGTCTTTAGCAGATGCTTCCTGTTCTGATTTGTCTTCTTTGCTGCTGCCATTTTCAGAAGCAGGCGCCAGCAATTGCTTTAGAAAGAGCGAATCCTTGGCCGGACTGCTGCAACCATGCTCAGCCGGTGTACCGCATTCTTCGTCGAGAGATTTTTTGTAATCTTTTAAAGCAAGGTCCTTTGCATTTGGATTGGGCATCAGCGCAGCCAATTCAGCAATCGCACCGTACTCATGAGCACGTCCATGCTTTGCCTGATAAAAGTTCCACTGGTCTACAATCTTGCCTTGTAACAAGCCTTCTTCCGTATGGGAACGATGGCTTAAAAGAGTGGCCATCGCCAGCAAAACTGCGATAATCGCCATGGTGAGGCCAATTTCTTTCTCGCCTTTGCGCTCGGCGTGCTCCACGCCTTCTTTCAGTTCTTCTTCAATACTCATGTTGATTTGTCTCGAACAAGGATTTTAATTCCGATGTAAAAATTTGAGCCGCTTCTGTGGCCGCACATGGCCGGGAACATCGTCATACTTCAGGACGCTAATGGAGCCGTCAACTTCAAGCACGGCCAAAGCGGCATCGCCAATGCAGGCAACGCCATGTTCCCGTAAAGCACGGTTCAGCTCGTCCATGGAAACATGCTCTTTTGCAAGATGAGAGGTAATGCATTCGCCATTATGGATCAATAAAGTTGGGGAGCCCTGGACCATGCGGCGAAAGCGGCGATTAATACCAGAAACTTCAGCCAACAGATAATTGAGGGTAAGCAGGACCAAAGCCGCAACAGCGCCTCCCATCAGCGACGTGTCCGGGCCGGTCATGGCGTTCTGCACTGAGTTGCTGAGCAGGAGAAGCAGCGTCAGGTCGAAGGGCGTCATCTGCCCGACTTCACGTTTGCCAGTAAGACGAATGCCGAACAACACCAGCACGTAGACTGCAGAAGTCCGGAGAATGATTTCTAATGCTGTATGCCAGTTGGTGAGCATCGCTCAGATTGTAAATTGAAACTGGAAATTGCAATTTAAATCTTTGTTTCGAATCGAAGGTTAAGATCAAAAGCATCCTGCAGTGATTACTCTGAGGAATTGCGATAAAGGGCACGACAGATCCCTGCGGCTTTGCTAAAATAGAGCAGTTGCTTCTTCACACCTCTGCGCGCCCTTAGCTCAGCTGGATAGAGCGACTGACTACGAATCAGTAGGCCGGGAGTTCGAATCTCTCAGGGCGCGCCATTCTTTTCAATAACTTACCGGTTTTTACCTTCTCTTTATAGCTGGAAGCTGTTCGATTATCCATCATCGCTTCTCTCATTCACTTCTCCACTTCACATGGAAATTTCACTCACGTTACCTCACGAGTGCTTCCTTAAGCTGTGCACGCCGAAAGATACCATAAGCATGTAGACAACCTACCCCCCAAGGGTATAGCTTATCTACATGCCAAGGAAAGAACGCTATCAGAACCGGATTGAATTATTGCAGGGGACGCTCGACCTGCTCATTCTGCAAACCCTCCGCTGGGGGCCACAGCACGGGTATGGCATCAGCCAGGCAATCCGCGATAACTCTGGCGAGGTTTTTCAGGTGGACACAGGGTCACTTTATCCAGCTCTGCACCGGCTGGAGAAGCAGAAATGGATCGAATCAGAGTGGAAGGTTTCTGAGAACAAGCAGCGGGTAAAGGTTTATCGGTTGACTGTGTTGGGAAAAAAGCAATTGGCATCAGAGCGATCAAGATGGAAGCAAGTCATGGAAGGCATGGCGGGCATTCTGAATCCTGGCGCACAAGAGAATAAGGCATGAAGTTTAATGACCGCGACCAGCGGGACCAAGAGCTGGACGAGGAGATTGAAAGTCATCTGCGCATGGCGGTGCAGGACCGCGTGGAACGCGGCGAAGCGCCTGTGGACGCAGGTTATGCGGCCCGGCGTGAATTGGGCAATGTAAGTCTCATCAAGGAAGTTACTCGAGGCGTTTGGGGAGGGAACTGGATGGGCGCTCTTTTTCAAGACTTACGTTATGGAATGCGTGTGCTCAGGAGAAATCCGGGCTTCAGCCTGGTGGCGGTTTTTACGCTGGCCTTAGGCATTAGCGCCACAACGGCCATTTTTAGCGTGGTCTATGGTGTTCTACTTCGACCATTGCCGTATGACAAACCAGAGCAACTGGTGCAAATTAAAGAGCAGGGTAAAAAAGGCGGCCAAATGAATCTGGCCGATCCAAACTTTTTTGATTTTCGAGATCAAAACCATTCCTTGCAGGGCATCGCTGAATATAGCTCCGGTCTGGAATCTGTTTCCGGCGGATCGGAACCCAAGCGACTGACTGTGGCAACCATATCGCGCGATTTTCTTCCTGTATTGCGCGTGGCCCCCATACGAGGCAGGAGCTTTGCTGCTGAAGATCAACATATAGGCGCTGGAGAAACGGCGCTGGTCAGCTATAACTACTGGCAGCAATATCTGAGTGCAGCCCAGGACCTTTCAAAATTCAGCCTGCGCATAGGAAATGATTCTGCTTCTGTCATTGGCGTGTTGCCGCCCGGTTTTCACTTTCCTGACAATGCTGATGTATGGATTCCCCGTGAGCTATTTGCCACCATCCCTGGACGGTCCGCGCATAACTGGCGGTGTATTGCCCGCATAAAAGATGGGCTCACAATGCAGCAGACCAGGGAAGATTTGAGCGCAATTGCCAAGGCAATCAAGAACCAGAATGGCGAGAATGCTGACCTGGTGGATGTATCAATTTCCAAATTGCAGGATGCCCTTACCCGCACGATTCGGCAATCACTGCTCATCCTGCTTGGGGCCGTGGGATTTCTGTTGTTGGTGGCGTGTGCCAATGTAATGAACTTATTGTTGGCGCAGGCAGCCGCGCGGGAATCAGAGCTTGCGGTAAGGACGGCTTTGGGATCTTCACGCAGCAGAATGGTCCGCCAATTTATGGCTGAGACGCTTTTACTATCGCTCAGCGGCGGCGGCATTGGAGTGATCGCCGCATTTTGGGGCGTTCATTGGATACTCGCCCTTGCTCCACCGGACACCCCGGGGCTTTCCGCAGTGTCGGTGAATCTACCTGTGCTGTTTTTTGCTTTTGGGCTTTCCGTTGTCGTGGCTGTTGGTCTTGGCGCCTTCACTGCCATGCGCTCAAATTCTCACGATCTGCGCACCGCACTGGCTGAAGGTGGCAGAAGCAGCGCCGGAAGCTTCAGCACTCAGTTCATTGGCCGGAGCATTGTTGCCTTGCAACTGGCCATTACACTCACCCTGCTAGTAGGCGCCGGACTTCTGGGACGAAGCTTGCTGCATGTGCTTTCCATTGATCCGGGATTCCGCACTGAGCATATCGTTACCATTGATCTGGCCCTGCCTGATGCTTATGCACCGGAATTAAAAACACGCCGCGTCCAGTTTCTTGACAATTTATTTGGACGCCTTCACGCCTTGCCCGGCGTGGAAGATTTGGGAGGCACCGATGCTCTGCCTCTCGCTGTAGGCGTTCCCGGTGATGGCGGCTTTGCGGAGGTGAATCCGCAGCAACTTTCTCCCAAGATGCAGGACTTGATCAACCGAGCAGCTAAAGGGGACATGCGGGGTGATAGTCCGCTCATGAAGGACATGGTTGAGTTCTTTGGTC
>DASRCD010000834.1:0-4546 GCA_035653315.1 Candidatus Angelobacter sp. | reverse complement strand
TTGATTCCTTCCACCATGGATTTTCCCGCTTCGCGTTCCCGGCAGGCTTGCAGCCACAGCAGAGCGAACGTGAGTGACGCATCCACGGCGGCCTGCGTCTCTTGCCTGCTTACGCCCATCACGGCAAATGAGCTGCGGCCTTTCCTTAGCAAGCCGCGCGCGTAAACCGGTGAAAAACTCTGCTCCAGATCCATGGTTGTGGAGAGCCTGGATTTTTCAAGCGTCCAATCCGGCATTTCACGCCGTAAGATCCGCTCCAACAAGCGTGCATAGCGGGAGCGCGCAGCCTTTTGCACGGTGGGCGGGCGGCGCTCAGGGTCGCGGCAAATCTCCAGCTTGAATGGACGGGGCTGACCGAAGCGCCGCACGCTTAACGTTAAAACTCCATTTTTCGATTCACCATCAAGAACGTGCCGGACCACATTGCGTTCAGCCGACCATAGATGCAGAAGGCACTTCTCTTTTTCAGCGGTGATGGAGTAGCGCGATGACGCCAGATCGAACAAAGTTTGGCCTTCTTCTAAAACAACAGCGCTGCGCGATTCCGCAAGGAATTCCTGAAGCGTGCGGGCAAGAAGGTTTGCATCCATACACAGTCTTGAGCTGAAGCTTCCGCGCAAAGCTCATAACGTCTCTTTTAGGGGTAATTTGCAGCGACATAATAACTTGGCTGCCGGGAATGCACAAACTATTCTTTAGTAATACAGCATTTAATAAGCAATCATGTCCGGCTTGGCTTTCCATGCCTGGAAGGGCGCAAGAGCTTCCTTATGGACCAACTGCTCAATGGGCAGTTCCTGCTGTGTATATGGACGGGAAATCTGTTCTTTGATGAATGAATCATCAAAGCCCGCATCGGCTGCGGCGCTTGCGGCTGCAGCAAAAAAGACTTTTGCCGGGCGCGCCCAGTAAATTGCGCCCAAGCACATGGGGCAGGGCTCACAACTGCAATAAACTTCGCATTCAGTTAGCTCAAACTGGCCAAGCGCCTGGCAGGCTTTGCGAATGGCAACCACCTCGGCATGGGCCGTGGGATCATTTGTGGATGTAACCTGATTCACGCCTGTGGCAATGATCTTTCCAGCTTTCACCACCAAAGCACCGAATGGGCCACCGCTGCCGCTCTTAACGTTTTCCAACGCCAGCTGAATGGTTTTATAGATGAATTCGTCCTGGTCCATTTTCCTCGCTCATCAATTTGAAACTCATAAATATTTGTTCGCAAAGCGCGTAGCGCATTATCCCATACGCGCGAATGCGTTCATTCGGCGTGTGGCCTTGGTTTAAGAGTCTGGTCAAGGTAAGCCAGATATCCGCAGAGAAGACGATAAGTATCGTAATAATTGCCGGGCCGGAACGGCGTGGTTGAGTGCGATACAACGTCTTGTTGAGTGAGTGAATGAATTGTGATCTGGGGGATGTGCAGGGCAGCGAATGGATCAGAATCGGTGTTGCCCATTGCCGCAAGATCAATCTGGCTGGCCGGCAACTTCAATGCATAGACCATCACAATCAAGTCATGCACCAGCTCTTTGTTGGAATGGGCGGTCCAAACCTTTGTGGGAGAGAAGCCGAGCGCATCCACGTTGACCATGGCTTCAGTATGTTTGATTTGCGGCTCTTTCAAATGGTGGGCAAAAGCCCTTGCGCCAGCAGGATCAGTCCCCTGGTCCGCAAAGGCGACAAAGATAAAACCGTGACTGCGCTTTCTCTGCCGCAGGCTCTGGTATACCGCAGGCAGGAGTGAAGCGCCGCTCCAGTCATCGACAAACCTTTGCGCCGAAGAAGGACGGTCATAATGCGCTCCCACAATGATGGTTTCCGAGTCTTCATTTCCCATGCGGCAGACCACATTAGGCGCGTCCGCTCCTTCTACCTGCTCTTCTGAAAGTGAATTTCCGTTGCACCCGGCTGCGGCGAACAATTCCTTGATTTTTGCTGCCCGTTCCTGATTGGTGCGGGGAACATTTTTCATGCGGTCCAGGACCGCGGATTTTGACATGGGCGTAAATTGGACTTTTTGCGCCAGGGTAGCGCTAAGCAAAAATAGGATGATGAGGAAGCGTGCTCCGCGCCTGCGCATGGTTAGCTTATCTTATACAACTGTGGCAACTCTCTCCACCCTGTTTGATTGCTGTGACAGGTCGAGGCAGTTAAGGCTTTTTATACGTGAGTTTGTTATCGGCGCGTTCAATGTAAGCCCATGGAACTTCCGGATCATGGGTGAAAAGAGTCAACCAATTCTCCGGAATGGCCTTGGCATAGTAGCGCTTCCGGTTTTCCAGGACTTCCAGCGGATACAGGTCATAAGCCATGGCCCAGGCGACATCCAAATGCCAAGTGGTGGGAATCAGGTCAGAAATGTAGCAGGCGGTCTTGCCGGCGCTGCGAATAAAAACGGCCCACATGTGCCGTGTGTGGCCGGGCCAGACTTCCACAGAAATTCCAGGCGCAATTTCCGCATTGCCATCAATGAGCTGCATCTGGCCTGAATTGATCAGCGGATCGTAATTGTCACTGATGTAGCTTACGCGGTCACGTTCGGTTTGCAGCTTGCCATGCTCCCATTCGCCTTTGGGCGCATAGTACTTGGCATTGGGAAAGGTCGGAACCGCTTTCCCATTTTTATAAACCGTGTTCCATCCGCAGTGGTCAAAATGCAGATGCGAGTTGATGACAATATCAATTTCTTCCGGAGCAACGCCGGCGGCGCTGAGACTTTCCAGCAGCTTTTCTTGAGGGAAATAGAAGCTCTTGGTCTTCTCGGAAAGCTTGTTGCCAATGCCTGTTTCAATCAGGATGGTTTGTTTCCCCGTTTTCACAATGGTTGAATTGCAGCTTACGGTGATCCGGTTCATCTCGTCCGGCTTGGTCTTGCGCTGCCACATGACTTTGGGAATTACGCCAAAGAAGGCCCCGCCATCGCCCAGATAGTGGCCGTCAGAAACCAGCGTGAGTTCAAAGTCGCCCAGGGATATGGATGGATTGGCCACAGCGCTACTCCGTCCCTAAAAGCTCATGGTGAAAATGCGAACGGATCCGCGTATAAAGATGCACGCGCGTTCCCGGCCCGGAAATGCTGTGCGTCTTGCGTGGATAAATCTGCAGGTCAAACTGCTTGCCCGCATTGATGAATGCATTGATCATCTGCATGGTGTTCTGCATGTGAACATTGTCATCACTGGTGCCGTGGACTTCCAGCAGATGGCCATGCAAGTTTGCGGCATACGTGATGGGTGAGCCTTTTTTATAAGCTTCATCATATTGCGGCACCAGGCCGGCATAGCGCTCCGTATAAATGGAATCATAATCGCGCCAATCGGTGACCGGGGCCACGGCGACTCCGGCTTTGAATCGGTCAGAGTGCGTCATGGCAAAGAGCGTCATATAACCGCCATAGCTCCAGCCCCACCAGCCCATGCGCGAGCCATCAATCTGAGGATATTTCTGCAATAACTGATCAATGGAAGCGAGCTGGTCTTTCAGCTCCACTTCACCAAAGTTATGGATCAGGGCAGCGGCAAATTTTTTACCCCGGGAGCCCATGCCGCGATTATCGACCACCAATACGGCGATGCCGTCACGCATAAGAATTTCATTGAAGAGCAATCCGGCTCCGCCCCATGTATCGCGGACAGACTGGCCGTGCGGGCCTCCGTATGGATTGTTGAGCAATGGAATCTTTTTGCCCGCGCTATTGGGCGGCAGGTACAAAAGCCCATGCAGAACGGTTCCGTCTTCCGCTTTGAAATCGACGAACTGCGGCGGAACCAGCTTGAGCGAATCAACGCTCCGGGACTTCCAGAAAATATCACAGCTTCCGCCCACATGGCAGAAAGAGAGCTGTGGCGGCGTCATAAGAGCAGAGAAGTGATCAATAAAATATTGGCCATTGGGCGCAACCGTGGCAGAGTGCGTTCCGCCTTTGGTCAGGCATTGGAAGTTGGAGCCATCCAGCTTTACGCTGCATAAATGGCGCTGGCGGTCATCGCCGAAATTGGTGGTGACAAAAAGCGTGTTGCCGCCCTCGTCAGTGCTTTCCGTATCAAATACTTCAAAGTCTCCCTTTGTGACCTGGTTGACCAGCCTGGCATCCGCCGCAAGCGGATTGGCTTTATCAAAGGAATACAGATAAAGATGAGTGTGGCCGTCGCGCCAGCTCGGCCAGAGAAACCTGTCCCCCGATTTCAGGATTTTGAAATTGTTGTCGGTTTCAATCCATGTATCACTGGTTTCACGCAGCACGCGGCGGGATTGCCCGCTGTTCACATCCACAAAATAGAGATCAAGCTGGTTCTGCGCGCGATTGAGCACTGTGGCCCAGACCACCCCGTCACGCACCCAGCCAAAGCGCGGGATGTACATGTCTTTTTCATCCGTCAAATGGAGCCATTTCACCTGGCCGCCATTTCCACTGACCACGCCCAACTGGACTTCAGGATTGGGATCACCCACTTTGGGATATTTTTCCTGGTACACGGTGGGGTGCTGCGGAATGAAATCCGTTATGGGGTAGGTGGGAACTTTCGCTTCATTCATCTGCATG
>DASRCD010000833.1:0-15419 GCA_035653315.1 Candidatus Angelobacter sp. | reverse complement strand
CATTTTTACCCAATCCGTCACCAACATTCCTCCCGGCGGAAAGGTCCAGATCAAGCTATCTGTGATTGAACTGCTCAAGTATGAAGCGGGTGTTTACGAATTTTCATTTCCGTTGGTGGTGGGGCCACGTTATATTCCGGGCGCTGCTTCTTCCATGGGCAATCACGGTACCATGCCCAATACAGACCAGGTGCCGGACGCTTCCCAAATCACACCACCGGTCACGGGTATTCACACTAGTGACCTGCACGCTGGCCACGATGTATCCATGGAGGTTAACCTTGCGGCTGGTGTTCCCGTAGGTGATGTGGAATCCACATCGCACAAAATTTTCGCCGATCGCACAGGCGCAGATTCTTACCACATTAAGCTTGCAGATGATCTCGTCCTGCCTGATAAGGATTTCATCCTCAAATACAAAGTTGCCGGTGCTGGTATCAGCGATGCAGTGCTGGCGCATTCCGGCAAGTCCGGCGGATACTTTACGCTGATTCTCCAGCCGCCCGATAAAGTCCCTGAAGAGTCTCTGGTTCCGCGCCAGCTCATTTTTGTGCTCGATACTTCCGGTTCCATGTGGGGGTTTCCGCTGGAAATGGCTAAGAAAACCATCCGCCGCGCCTTGGATAATCTCCGCAAGGATGAAACCTTTAACCTGATTACTTTTTCCGGCAATACCAGAATTCTTTTTCCTGAGCCTGTCTTGGCAACTCCGGAAAACATTGCCGCTGCCAAAAAGGTCCTGGACGGGGCTTATGGCAGCGGCGGTACTGAAATGATGAAGGCTATTCGTACGGCATTGGGAGATGACGCCGGCGCGGGCAAGCCTATGGAAGCTGATCCGGTCCGCGTGGTTTGTTTTTTGACGGATGGTTATGTAGGCAACGATGCTGAAATTATTGCCGAAGTCAAAAAGCATACTGACGCACGCGTATTCTCCTTTGGTATTGGCACTGCCGTAAATCGTTTTCTTCTTGCCAAAATGGCGGAAGAAGGCCATGGCGATGTGGAGTTTGTTACCGTTCCAGAAGAGGCGCAGGCGGCGGCTGACCGCTTCTATGAGCGTGTGCATTCGCCGGTGCTGACAAACATTTCCATCGACTGGAATGGTCTGCCAGTAACCGATATTTATCCAAGGGAAGTACGCGATCTGTTTTCCGCCAAACCTGTCATTATTACCGGCAGATTTACCGGCATACCGAGAGGCAAGATCACTATCAAGGGATACCAGGGCTCCGGCAATTTCAGCCGGGCCATTCCCATTGACTTTTCTTCTGCTGATGAGAGCAACGCCGCGTTGGAAAAAATCTGGGCGCGTCACAAGGTGGAAGACCTCATGTCCCGGGATTGGAATGGCATTCAGCAGGGCAATTCCCGGCACAAAGCGGAAATCATTCAGGTTGGCCTGGAGCACAGCCTCGCCACGCAGTACACATCATTTATCGCCGTGGAAGAAAAGACCGTAGTGCAGGATGGCAAACCCGTTCGCGTGGAAGTCCCGGTGGAATTGCCGGAAGGCGTTTCGCCGTTTGCGGTGCCGGTGCGCGGACAAAATGCAGCTTCTTTTGCTTTCGTGGCAGGAATGGCTCATGGAGTTATCGGCACTTCAAACGAAACTGTAGAGGTCACTGCAGGAGCTCCACTTGTCGAAACCACCACAGCCCAGGTAAGCAGCACTTTTTCAGGCGAGCATCTCGATACCTATGCCACCCTTGGAGGAAATTCGTCTGGCGACATAAAAGAAGACACAAATAAAAAGAAAGCCGAACAGGAAGCCACTCTTAAATTAGCAAAAAACAAATTCAGTCCAGACTTGTTTTCGCTTTATCAGTGCGCTCTTATCGGAACATCGGGTGATGGTAAGGCATGCGCCTCGGCCTCCTCAAAAACTGTAAGGATCAGGGTTGACCTCACAAGCGGAAACGCTACCGTGGTGCAGAAGCTGGCTCATGCAGGATTTGCAGTGGAAAGCGGCAAAGGCACTCTTGAATTAACCGGCAGCATTCTTGCTTATAAACTCAAAAAACTGGCCCAAATCGCGGAGGTAAAATCAGTAGCTTTAATCCCAGACAAATAACCTCACCATTCGCAAGAAAACGGGGATGCTGATGAGCATCCCCCGATTTTTAGCATTGCTCCGCAATGCTATTTCACTTCGATCGATTGCTTTAGCTTGAACGAGAGCGGTGTTTCCGCCGGAATTGTAATTTCCTTGTTGCCGGTAAATGCCGTGCCCGCCGTGCCTGCACCTGCACCCGCAAGCGCGCCGATGGCAGCCCCTTTACCTCCGCCCGCCAGCGCGCCGATCAAAGCGCCGGCGCCTGCGCCGCCGCCGATGAATCCCGCAGAGCGCTTGCCTTTACCCTGTTCAGAACGCGCAATCATCCCGGTCTGGACTGAAGTATTTTTGCCTTCAATGTCCACGGAGTTGAGCTTCACTTCCAGCAAAGCGCCGCCTTTAAAATGTCCCAGCGCTTTGGCGTCAACTACGGTGCCGTGGGCTGAAGCGCCCTTGGCAATCACGGTTCTGCCGCCAACCACCACAGGCTGCGCCACCGTGGCGGAAAATTCCTGCCCGGCGCTGCTGTCTTTGGAGCTAAGCGTCTCACCCAACCGGACAGTAATCACCGTTCCCGCCGGAATTGTGATGGTCTCTCTTACCGGCGCTGGTTGTGATGCAGTGCTGCTCGCATTTGTGCTTGTGCCATTTGCATTGTTGGCGCTGTTAGCTCCACTTCCCGGACTGCCGCTAGGAGTCGGATTCGCGCTGGAAGTTGCCGGTGTACCCGGCTGGTTATTGCAAGCCAGAAGAAAACCCAACCCAAGAACCGCGATTGCAGGAAAAACTCTCACAGCTTTCATGTAGCCCCCTCTTCACTCAAAATGAGTGTTGCTGATTTTTCGTTGCGTTCAATTATTTGTCTTCGGCCGTGGCCGCTTTGGCAATCTGCTGTGACGAAGAAGCGCCGTTTGTGGACTTTAATTTTTCAAGAAATTTCTTTGAATTGAGCAATGGACGCTCCAGGCTGGAATTGTAGGTTGTCCAATCTGATTCCGGCTCGCGCTGGAAGTGGGCGCGCATGCTCTCCATTTTGGAATCAAGATCATCCAGGTAATGCAGCATCAATGCTTCAGGAAACATCGGCATCTTTGGGCTGCCGAATTCGTATTTGCCATGATGGCTGATGATAAGGTGCTCAATCAACGTTTTGTACTCTTCCGGGAACCCTGGCACCTGCGCGATTTTCTGGTGCAGCATCTCCAACTCAATAATCATGTGCCCCAGAAGCTGCCCGCGCGTTGTGTAAGTAAAAGAACGTGAATACGTGAGCTCGTGCACCTTGCCGATATCGTGCAGGAAAGCGCCGGTCAGCAGCAGGTCGCGGTTGATCGTCTCAGGATAGTTGCTGCATGCAAGGTTGCAAAGCTTGAAGAGAGAAACCACATGGTCCAGCAGCCCGCCGATGAAGGCATGATGCAGCGTCTTGGCTGCGGGCGCGCACTTATAAGCCCGCTCGATTTGCGGATCATTGATAAATGCCCTTACCAGCGCCTGAAGGTACGGGTCCTGAAAACTGTCCACAAAGTCCTTCACCGTTTGCCAGAGTACGCCCAGATCTTTGGTGGTGCGTGGAAGGTAGTCCTCAAAATCTACTTCCGTTTCCTGCATGGAACGCACTTTATGCACAGTGAGTTGAAAGCGCCCATTGAATTTATTGAGCAGCCCGCGCACTTTAACAAAATCATCCTGCTCAAAGCAGTTGATATGGTCAGCCACGTTGTCCCACATTTTTGCGTCAAGATGGCCGGTGCGGTCCGCCAGCGTCAGCGCCAGGTAAAGCTCGCCGCTCTTCTTGGGCTTGGCTTGTTTTGAGACCACGACAAACGAGGTGGTGATCACCTGGTTTTCAAAATGCGTGCAATCGGAGATGTAAAACTCTTTCATGTCTTTCTGTGCATTATCCTACCGCACGCGTGAGTGCGCAATCAGCGAAATTCAGTAGGCCCTTGGTTCCACTTTCCACTGGTCATAAATTTTTGCGCCTACAAAAACGTTGAACAAGTCGCGGTCGAGCTCTCCATCTTCCACTGAGAGCTCCAGGATTTCCAGGGCGCGGTCCACGGAAACGGCCTTCTTGTAAGGACGGTCTGCCGCGGCCAGCGCGTCAAAAATATCGGAGATCGTCATCATACGAGTCTGCATGGGAATCTCCGGCGCGGAGAGCCTGTAAGGATATCCGGTTCCGTTCAGCTTTTCATGGTGTCCACGCGCGATCTCCGGAACATTCCGTAGTTCATTGGTCCATGGAATCTGCTGCAAAAAGCTCACGGTATGCAGCACGTGTGACTCAATCTGCAAACGCTCCTCCTCATCCAGCGATCCTTTGCGGATGGAGAGCATCTGTATCTCTTCCTTTGTGAGCACTGGCTTCTTCCTGCCATCCAGGTCTTCAAAATTCAGCTTTGCGATCTGCTGCAAACGTCCAAAATTTCCTTCCGGCAGCACGGTTGGCTCATTGGCCCAGAGGATGGCCTCCGCGTACTCATCAATTTCGTGCAATCTCTGCGCCAGCTCAGCTTCAAAATTCTTTTGTGCGGCGGAAAATCCCTCGCGGCCTTTCTGCAGCAAACAGTCAAGCTGTGCCTTAAGGCTTTCATTCTGCAGCGTGCGCCGGACAAGCCCCAGTCGCTGCTTGATCACTTCCAACTGCGCCGGATAAAGCTTTTTGGCCTTTACCAGCACTTCCTCCCGCACACCGACCTTGCCAAAGTCATGCAGCAGGCTGGCGTAGCGGATCTCCCGCATCTGGTCGCGCGAGAAATGGACCCCGGCAAAGATGCCGCCATCGGCGCGGTTCACAGCTTCAGCCAGCGCTACCGTAAGATTGGCTACACGGAAGGAATGACCTGACGTAGCGGGATCTCGCGTTTCAATGGCCGTTACTGAAGCGCGCACAAAACCTTCAAACAATCGCTGGATCGAGTCATACAACTGGCTGTTTTCCAGCGCCACCGCCGCTTGGCCCGCCAGTGAAAGCACAATCTCCTGCTGGCGTGGCGTATAGGCCATTACCTGCTCATTCACCGTATCAGCAGAGTGCAGCTTCACTGAAAAATCCCGCTTGGCATTAATCAGCTGTAGCACTGCAATGATCTTTTCCCGCTGGTTGCGAATCGGCACAGCCAGGATTGACTTGGTCCTGTAGCCGGAGTCTTCATCGAACTTGCGATTGATGGAATAGGGAACGTTCGGCGGAAGATTGTAAGCATCTTCAATGTTCACGATCTTGCCGGTCAGGGCAACATAGCCAGCGATGGAATGCTCGTTAATCTCCATGGTCGCTTCGCGGAACGGCACAGCCACAGAATCGTTCTGCGCCAGCTTGAAACGGAGCTGCTCGCGTTCTTCCTCCGCCGGCTTGCTTGCTCCCACTCCGCCGGGAAAGAGCAATGACTGACGCGATCCATCATCACAGCTCTCAACCATGTACACCGAGCCTGCGTCACTACTGGTAAACTCGCGCGACTTGGTCAAAATTAATTCCAGAAGCTTTCCCGGATCATGTTCCGCAGAGAGTGCCATGCCAATCTGGTTCAATTCATGGATTTCCTGGCTAGCTTCGGCCAGCCGCCTGGTTGCCTCCTGCCGCGTGTGCACCAGATGAATATGGTCCAGAGCGTTGTCTGCCATGCGCTCCAGCAAGGCCTGCGGCACATCTTTTGGCAGATAGGCATACACAGCGCCATCATTGCGCGGATCGTTGAAGCGCACATCACACAGCGCCAGCACACGCGTATTCGGCACGCGAAGTTGATTGTAGTGCCGCTCTACCAGCTCTTCTTTGGAAACCAGCACAATGCGCTCATTGTCTCCATCTTCTGGCGGGAGATTTTCAAATGGCATGCGTCTGAAGCGCTGAACGCCGATAAAAAATCCTGCGGCAACACGGTCTTCAGTGAAATAGACCAGTACAGGCAGAGCATGCATGCCCGGCATTTCGCGGCGCTTTGGAGAAACAGCAAAACTCATGGATGAAATGGGTCTCAGCGGGGAATGAGCCCTTTTAGCCTTGGTGGTGCGGAGATATTACCAAATAGTACTGCCCCCGAATAGACCAATGATTGTTGTACTCAAGGGCATGGGCCTTTAGGTGCTTACCATTATTTTTCGGAAGAAAACCTTAGCCTTGAAAGAAGTTCAAGCTTTTTTAAGCCTCGCCGATGTTACCTGCAAGACGGCAAGATTTGCCGGGCGGACCCTCCGCACCAGAGAACCACTTTGACTGACCAGAATACTTCAGGTGTTTTCAGCTCCCTGCGCTGCCGTAAATGCCAGGCTCCCATTGAATTAAAAAGCGAACAGGACATCATTGATAAATTCGGCACCTTTACCCGAATCAGTTGCAATGAGCCAGAATGCGGCCATATCGACTGGTATAAAGAAGTTACATTTGTCCAGAGCTCCAGCGATGCTTCGTCTCAACAGGATGGCCCCGGAGAAATCTGGATTCATGACGTAATGCTCGGCCTGAGCTTCAGGGCCGACATGAACCATCAAGCCGCATGGGATGGGCTGGAAAAACAGATTTAGGTATTTTTTGCCAGGCAAAGTAGAGCGCTTTTCCTCGCCGGATCACGGTGCAACAGTACCCTGATGGCGTGGATCCTCTCCGCCTGTGTACCAGCCCAAAGCCTGCACGAGAAACACTAAATACAGCTTTGATTTATTCCGTCCTTAGCGCTCGCATAGGATCGATGTTCGCCGCGCGGCGCGCCGGAATCACCGCAGCCACAAACGCCGCCGCGGCCAGCACCATAGTTGTTATTGAAAGCACCAGCAGATCGTAGGATTTCACTCCGTATAGCTGGCTGGCCATTGCGCGGCCTCCAAGGATGGTTATAGGAAGTCCGATAGCCAATCCGATTCCCACCTGAAGGAACGCGCTTCGCACCACCATGCCCAGCATATTCAGCCGGTTTGCGCCGAGCGCCATGCGAATGCCGATCTCGCTGGTACGCCGTGCCACGGAATAAGAAGTGACTCCATACAATCCAATGGAAGCCAGGATCAGCGCCAGAATACCAAAGAAGGAAGTCAGCTTGGCGATCATCTCCTGCTGCGTAAAATTGGCTTTTACCTGGACGGCAAAACTCTGGAAATCAATCACCGCCAGGTCAGGATTAATCTGTGAGAGCAGCCGCCGCAACTGGTCTTCCAGTCCCGGCACCTGGCCTTTTGTCTGGATTTCAATGGCATTCAGGAATTTGGAGCGGTCTTCAAACTGCAAGTAACGCGGATCATCCGTGATATGCGCGCTCTGACCTTCAGCCAGGAAATACATAGGACGCATCTTGCTCGTGGCTCCCCAGTAATGCGTGTCTTCTGTGACGCCAACAATTTCAAATGCGCCCGGATGCTTCAAGTCATCGCTGAAATGCCTGCCAATCGCATGGCCATCTTTAAAATATTTTTGCTCAAAAAAGCGATTCACCACCGCCACAGTCCGTGTTGCCGGCGTGTCCTGCTCATTGATGGCGCGGCCTTCCAGCACCTTGGTGCCAATGGTGTCAAAATATCCCGGGCTTACACGCACCCATGAGGCGCCATGGTCGGGCGTTCCTGGCGCCGGTGGCGGCTCGCCCTCAATATAGACGCCCTCACCCCAGTTATCGCCTTCCATGGGGCTATACAAAGAAAAACTGATCCGCTGAATGCCGGGAATGCTGCTGAAGCTATCGCGAATCTGGCGGTAAAGCGGCTCCAGCTTTGCCGGTGAATATCCTGCCATTTGCGGATCAATGTGCAGGATATACCGGTTTGTTGTATCAAAGCCGAAATGCCGGTGCTGCATGTTGTTCAGGCTACGCGCAAGCAATCCTGCAGCGGAGAGCAGCACCAGTGACAACGCCGCCTGCACCACCACCAGCGCTTTTTGTCCCATGGTCCCTTTGCGTCCTGTGGACCTGCCTGAGCCGCGCAACACCTCGGCAGGATTTGTGTTCGCCGTCATCCAAGCCGGAGCAATTCCAAACAGAAGGCCCGTGATGAATGACGCGGCAAAAGCAAAGGCCAGCACCGGCAATGATGGCGAGGCATCAATCGGCACATATTCTTTGGCAAATGCCAGGCGCAAAATCATGCGCGTGCCGCCGAACGCAATCGCCACTCCAGCAATGCCGCCGATCATCGCCAGCACCACGCTTTCCGTGAGCGCCTGCCGCACCAGCGTAACGCGTGAAGCGCCAAGCGCCGCGCGCACGGAAATCTGCTGCTTGCGGGAGGTCGCGCGCACCAGCATCAGGTTGGCCAGGTTGGCGCATGCAATCAGCAGCACAAAAGCTGAAATCCACATCAGCAGATGCAGCCCATCCTGATATTCATCGCGCATTCTCTGCAGGCCGCCGCCGCCCGGTGAAAAATGCAGTGTCTGCTTGGGCACCAGCGACTTTTCCCGCTCTTCCACCTTGCTTTCAGGGCTCAACAGAAATTGCCGCAGTTCCACTTGCATCTGCGCTTCCATGGCTTTTGTATCTGCGCCCGGTTGAATGCGCCCAATCAGGTCAAGCCAATCCAGCGCGGCATCGTCCAGCAAGGAATTTACCGGCTCAATCACCGGCTCTGCCGCCAGCGGAATCCAGAACGCGGCAGGATTGCTCTGGATACGGTCGCCAAAAAATCCCGGCGGCGCCACGCCAATCACCGTGACTGGTTGCGCATTCACTACAAATCCAGCGCCAATCACAGAGCGATCGCCGTTGAATTTTTCCTGCCACGTGCGATAGCTCATCACGGCCACAACCGGCGCGCCTTTCACGTCGTCTTGCGGCGAAATCATGCGCCCCGCATAAGCAGAAATCCCAAACGTGGAAAAATAATTTCCTGCAACAAACTCACCGCGGAAAGATTCTGAAGGCTTGGTGCTTCCATTTCTGCGCACGCCAATCAGGCTTCCACCCGCCTGAAAGGCGGTTAATTCCTCAAACCCCGGAGTATGTTCCTTGAATTGTTTGTATTGCTCATAAGAAAAAAGCGACCAGTTGTCCTGGAGGCCACCGTTCACGCAGCAGTTTTCTTCATTGCCAACCCGTATCAATTGTTCCGGCTTTGCCACTGGCAATGACTTGAGCAGCACCGCGTGAATCAGCGTAAAAATCGCCGTGGTGGCGCCAATGCCAAGCGCCAAAGTCAACGCTGCGGTGGCCGTAAATCCCGGTGCCTTTCTGAATTGCCGTAATGCGTAACGCACGTGCTCCAGTACCTGCATTTCATATCCCTTTGAGCGGCTGCGGATGGAGAACGCCCAGCCGAGGTTTGCACACTCTCTCTGAGGTATATATACGGCGGCTGTAAAAAAAGGTTTCTAGTTTTTTTGATGAATTGCAGGAATAATTTCTCACCGACCATCAAAGCCCAAATCATTGACTAGATTCAGTCTCGTGCGCTGTGATGGATCGATTCAGATGGTGGGATTAAGAGAAAAGTGAAAACAGCGCGCTTTAGCCGATCAGCGCGGTGGTCTTTGAGGGAGAGCAAAATAAAATACTGCTCCCTTGCCTGTTTCAGCGTGCGCCCAAACGCGGCCATTGTGCCGTTGGATCACTCTCTGCACCGTGGCCAATCCAATTCCGTGACCTTGAAATTCTGCGTCGGAATGCAGGCGGCGGAACGGCGCAAACAGCTTTTCCGCATCTTTCATGTGGAACCCTGCGCCATTATCACGTACAAAAAAAGTAATCGCGCCGTCTGCTCCGGTCTCCATCCCAAATTCAATTATTGTGCGCTCATTTTTTGAGCTGTACTTCCAGGCGTTTGAGAGCAGGTTTTCCATTAGCACCTGCAACAGGCCGGGATCTCCATGGCAAATAAGTCCATCAGCAATTTTTACGTGTACCTTGCGCGCAGGTTCTGATGCCTGAAGCCGTGAAAGTATTTGCCGCGCCATGGCGCTTAAATCCACAGTCTCGTGCCTTACTTCTGCTCTGGAAAGGTGCGCCAAACGGAGCAGATCATCAATCAGCAGGCTCATTTGTTTGCTTGCCGCACGAATTCGCCCAAGGTACTCAATGGCCTCCGCGCGTGAAGCAGAACCGTATTCTTCTTCCAGGCATGCGGCAAAGCCATCGATATAGCGTAGCGGAGCACGAAGATCGTGGGAGACAGAGTAACTGAAAGACTCAAGCTCCTTGTTCGCGGCTTCCAGTTGCGCTGTGCGCTCTTCCACACGCCGTTCCAGAGCATGATAGAGCTCAATATTTTCCAGCGCCACGGCCGTTGTATTTGCCAGGGCCTGCAGCACTTCAATTTCATCTTTCGTTGGCTGATGATGGTTTGCCCAGTAAGTGCCAATCGCTCCTATCGGCTTCTGCACGCGGATTGGCACCATCACCAGGCTTTTTACAAACGTGGGACGGTATGCGTCCGCCGGTATTCTTGGGTCTGCATAGATATTTTCAATCGCGGCGGGCTTTTGGTTCAGCATCGCCCACCCGCTGATACAAGCCGACAACGGGAAGCGTTGGCCCTTCCATAATGGCGCAATTGCGTCCTCATCCACATAGAAACAGCGGTCCTGGTCACGCAACACAAACGTTGCTCCATCCGCGCCGGTCAACTCTCGCGCGGCGTGGCGGACAATTTCAATCACCTCTTCCAGGCTGCGCGCCAATGAAAGTTCCTGCACTACGGCCACAAGCAGCCGCATGGCGCGACTTTGCCATTCCAGCCTGTCGAATTCGTTTTGCCATGTGTCCCCAACATTGGGAATAACATCATGGACGATAGTTTGTTCAATCATGGTTCTGTTCAGAGGTAATTCATACACTATCGGCAATCAGGCCCAAACTTTGTTACACAGGCGCAGTGGAGCCACAGAATCCATGTCGGCTGATGGGATGCTTGCAGTGATTACGTTGCTGGATGAATCTATGACTATTATGCACTAACTCTGAGTACCTGCTTCTAAAACTTTCCTTATTCCTTCTTTGCGATTTTTGCCGGGCTGCCCAGTTAGGCCACTCTGCTCAAAATCTCCTCATCTGAAGTCAGGAGCGCCTGAGGACTATGCACAGATGATGACCCAAAAGGGCCAAACCGGGTCCGGACGAAAAAACCAGCCTTCCATTGCGCTTCTGATCATTGACGTAATTAATGACATGGAGTTTGAGGAAGGCATGCAGCTTTTACGCCAGGCCCTGCCTATGGCGAAAAAAATCGCGGCCTTAAAAGCGCGGGCGCGGGCCGCGCAAGTTCCCATCATTTACGTGAATGATAATTTTGGCCACTGGCGTTCCGACCTGAAAACACAGATCTCGCATTGCTTGAATGACGGTGTTCGCGGCGAGCCGGTAGCGCGTCTTTTAGCGCCGGAGCACTCAGACTTTTTTGTTCTCAAGCCTAAATCTTCCGGCTTTTTCGGCACCACGCTGCATACGCTGCTGCGCCATCTAGGCGTGAATACCCTGGTGCTGACCGGGCTTGCCGCTGACGTGTGTATCCTTTTTACTGCGCATGACGCGCACCTGCGCGATTACCAGATTATTGTTCCGTCTGACTGCGTGGCGTCAAACACGTTGCGGGAAACACGCATGGCGCTGGCCAACATGGAAAAAGCCGCGCACGCGTTGATCTGCAAATCATCCAGCATCAATTTCAAACGCTACACAGGCAGCCGGGCCAAGCGATCATCCGTGTAGCGTCAATTTCTAGGGTTACCGCCGAGCTTTCCGGCACATCGATGCGCAAGAGGCTTGGCGGCTACTGCCGTAGCGCACTGGCCCATTGCAGCAATTCTTCCCTGCTCATAAAGTTCAAAATACGGTCAGGCTCAATCCCGCTGAGCAGCGCCGCTGCCAACGAGAAATCCATAAATCGCAGCTGCGATGCGCCATGCGAATCCGTGCCCAGGGAGATTCTGCATCCTTCTTTTTTCGCCAATTTCAATAGATCAAGGCTCAGGTCCTGCCGGTCTGGATAGCCATCAATCTCCACTGCTTTGTCCAGCTTGGCTGCCATGGCAAAAACCCGCGACCAATCCGCAGTGAGTCCCAGGCGGAAGTTGTAAATTCTTCCTCGCGGGTGCCCAAGAATGTGAATGGTAGGATTCTTCAATGCGGCAAGATAGCGTTCTGTCTGGTCATCTTTCTTGCGCAAAGCGGAATGAAAGCACCCCAGCACTAAATCAAGGCGGCGCAGGGCGCTCTCTTCCATATCACCTTCGCCTTGAGGATTAATATTGAGTTCAATGGAACGAAGCACACGAAGCTGGGAGCCTTCCGTTTCTAATAGGTCATTCACGCGGCGGATTTCTTCTTCCTGATTTAAAAGCTGCTGCTCGTCAATGCCGCCGGCAATTTTCAATCCTTTGGAATGATCGGTGATCGCAATATATTCATAGCCTCTTTCCGCGGCTGCGCGGGCCATGTCTTCAATTGAATCAGAGCCGTCACTCCACACCGTGTGCATTTGCAAGTCGCCTTTTACTCGCGCGGCCCATGCAGGATTTTTAGCCAGTGCTGCCTGTGCCTGCGGCAGTGACAAAAAGCCGCTGCGGATCTCCGGCCGTTGCTCGGAAGTTTCTGGTGGGTTCTCCAGCCAGCCGCGAATAATTCTATTCAGGGTTGGCCCCACACCGGGCAGTTCAGTAAGCGACTCGCCATTTTGGACCATGAGAACAGCTTCTTCCGCCCACAGAAATGATTTGCGCGATGCGCGGCGCAGTGCTTTTTGCAAAGGCATCTTGGCGTGTTCAGCCGCTTGCGCCAGCCACTCGGCAATCATGGCATTCGTTATAGAAGTATCCAGCAGCTTCGTCGTAAGGCTGTCAGCGGGAACACGGTGCTTGCTCGCTTTAGGTTGAGAAGAAGTTTTGCGACGGGTGGTCGGCATAGGTTATGCCGCTTCAGGATCTTCTTCTGCCGGATCGGGAATGGATGATGGCGGATCACTGGTGGGAAAAGAATCGGCAAGCGTTTTGTCCAGCATCTTTTCGCGCAGTTCATTGCGCGTGTTGACTGGGCGCTCTTCCGGGTCGCGCTTGCTCCCCGGCTCTTCGGAGTCAATTCGGACCGGTACGTCCTTTGGTTCAGCCTCTGCCATCTTCATTTGAGATGCGTTTCTACTAACTATTCGATGTATGTATCACACGGAGAAGCAGAGCAGCACAATTCAAGGCTGAAAGTTTACATCTTAATGCGATATATATTCCGGCAACCCTCCGTGGTGCCAGTGATTCTTATATAGGTTCTTACGTTTCGCCCAATACCATGGCATTCAACTTCCTTTCAAAATGGCCTTTGCTCCAGCAGCTCAAGACCGGAGCTAATGGCACGGGTACAGAGGCAATGTCTGACCGTACGCGTCAGCTTGGCCCGCGCACCGCTGGCACAAAAGTGGCCCGATCCGTCTGCCCTTATTGCGGCGTAGGTTGTGGGCAGCTGATCTTCCATAAAGACAATAAGCTGGTTGCGATTGAAGGCGATCCGGAGTCGCCCATCTCACGCGGCAGGCTATGCCCCAAGGGAGCAGACAGCCATGAGCTGCTCACTCATCCCGGCCGTGAGCTTAAAGTTAAATACCGCCGGCCTTACGGTACAGAATGGGAATCGCTGGACCTTGAAGTTGCCATGGACATGATCGCTGATCGTGTCTGGGAGTCGCGCGAGAAATCCTTTGTTGAAAAGCAAGATGGCGAAGTCCTGATGCAGACAAAAACCATCGCGCATCTTGGCGGCGCAACGCTCGACAATGAAGAAAACTACCTGATCAAAAAACTTTTTACCGGAGGTCTGGGCATGGTTTGCGTCAGCAACCAGGCCCGTATATGACACAGCTCTACCGTGCCCGGTCTGGGCACATCGTTCGGGCGCGGCGGCGCCACCACCGCGCAGCAGGACCTGCAATTTTCTGACGCCATTCTCATCATGGGCTCATCCATGGCGGAAAATCATCCCGTGGGATTTCAGTGGGCCATGGAAGCGCGCGAGAAGGGCGCAAAGATCATCCACGTGGACCCGCGCTTCACCCGGACTTCCGCAATGGCCGATTACTGGCTTCCGCTCCGCGCCGGCACGGACATTATCTTTTTAGGGGCATTGATTCATTACACGCTCACGCATGAAAAATATTTTCGCGAGTACATGGTCCATTACACCAACGCTTCAACCATTCTGCGCGAAGATTTCAAAGATACGGACGACCTGGGCGGGATCTTTTCCGGGTTTGATCCAGAAAATGAAAGCTATAGTCCGGAAACCTGGAATTATGAGGGCGCTCCTTCCAAGCTCTCGCGCATTGGCAAGCATCCGGGACATTCGGACGTGGGCGGCGGCCACGGCAAAGACCGCGGCGGTGAAGCCGGCGACTTGAGCGTGCATAAAGACGACCCTACGCTTCAGCATCCGCGTTGCGTGTTTCAGGTTTTAAAGCGCCATTTTGCGCGCTACACCCCGGAGTTGGTTGAGAGCGCCTGCGGCATTCCCAAAGAAAAATTTCTGGAAGTAGCTGAAGCTTACACCTCTGCCTCCGGCCCGGAGAAAACCGGTGCGGTCTGCTATGCCGTTGGCTGGACGCAGCACTCCAACGGCGTGCAGATCATCCGCTCTGCCGCCATCCTGCAACTTTTGCTCGGCAACATTGGACGTCCCGGCGGCGGAATTCTTGCCCTTCGCGGACATGCAACCATCCAGGGCTCCACCGATATTCCCACGCTCTACGACATTCTTCCCGGCTACCTACCGATGCCATTCTTTGAAAGCGATTCAGCCAAGCTTTCTGAGTACATTGAAAAGCACGCCGCAAAAACCGGATGGTGGGCCAACTTTGATAAGTACATTGTGAGCATGCTGCGGGCCTGGTATGGAGAAGAAGCCACCAAGGACAACGAATTTGGGTTTAATTACCTGCCGCGTGTCACCGGCGATCACTCCCATTTTGGCTATTGGCTCGACATGGCCGAAGGAAAAATGGAGGGCCTCTTTGTCATGGGGCAGAATCCGGCTGTCGGTGCGCCAAACGCACGACTGGAACGCAAAGCCCTGAGCAAGCTGAAATGGCTAGTGGTCCGTGACTTTGTTGAGACTGAAACTGCCTCTTTCTGGAAGAACTCGCCAGAAGTCGCGCGTGGCGAATTGGACCCGAAAAATATTGCCACGGAGATTTTCTTCCTTCCGGCCGCTGGCCATGCGGAAAAAGCCGGTTCTTACACAAATACACAACGGATGCTCCAGTTCCGCGAAAAAGCCATTGACCCTCCCGGCGATTGCCGGGGTGAAACGTGGTTCATGTGTCACCTGGGGCTGCGGCTGAAAACGCGTGCTGCCATGGAACGCACCTCCCGCAATGCCGCGCTGAATGCACTGGCCTGGAAATATCCGACGGAAGGACCGCATCACGAGCCGGTTGCCGAAGAGATTCTGGCGGAGAT
>DASRCD010000832.1:0-6711 GCA_035653315.1 Candidatus Angelobacter sp. | reverse complement strand
TACGAGCGCCAGCGGAGCGGATCTCTTCAATCAGCTTTTCATGGCGGGGCCGATCCAGCACGACCACGACGAGGTCGGCGATATCGCGGTTCAGGGCGCGGGCAATGCCTTTCAGATTTTCTTTTACCGGGGCATCAAGATCGACCACGTTTTTGCAGGAGGGGCCGACGACGAGCTTTTCCATGTAACAATCCGGCGCGTTCAGCAGGCCGCCTTTTTCTGAAGCGGCAAGCACGGTAATGGCTCCGGGCGCGCCGGTAGCGCAGAGATTGGTGCCTTCCAGGGGATCAACAGCGATATCGACCTCAGGAAACTTTGCGCCGTCAGTCCAGCCCGCGCCCACCTGCTCACCGATGTAAAGCATGGGGGCTTCGTCGCGCTCGCCCTCACCAATTACGATTGTGCCGCGCATGGGGACTGTATCCATGGTGTTGCGCATGGCTTCCGTGGCCACCTGATCAGCCTTATGGCGGTCGCCGGTGCCCATGGTGTGCGCTGAGGCAATGGCGGCTTCTTCCACTACGCGCGCGAATTCCAGTGCGAGTTCAAACTCCATTTGATTGGCGAGATTTTGGGGCTCTCTCTTGTTAGCAACGTGGGTGGCCATGGTGACCTCCTGATTTTTTGTGGTGGCGCTGCGACCAGCATTTATGAAGCAAGTATTTTTGCAGTTTCTACTGCTCTCATTTCGATGTTTCGTGAGAACGCCTTGGTACTGCATTCAAACTGTAAGCATTCTCGGGATCCTTCGACTCTACCGTGCTCCTGCGTCGCCCGGTGTCGCTCAGGATGACAGATTGAAACAAATTTCACGCTCAGAAATTTCGTATCAAATTGCAGTTCCCTTAAAACGCGCTGATGCCGGTTATGTTTTCTCCAATGATCAGCGCATGAATGTCGTGCGTGCCCTCATACGTTTTTACCGATTCCAGGTTCATCATGTGGCGCATGACCGGGTAATCGTCGGCAATGCCATTTGCGCCTAGGATGTCCCGCGCCATGCGGGCACATTCCAGGGCCATCCATACGTTATTGCGCTTGGCCATGGAGATGTGCTGGTGCGCCACTTTATTTGCGTCCTTCAACCGGCCCACCTGCAAGGCCAGAAGCTGCGCCTTGGTGATCTCACTGATCATCCATGCCAGCTTCTCCTGGACAAGCTGATGAGATGCAATTGGCTGGTCACGGAACTGCTTGCGCACCTGAGAATATTGCAATGCCGTGTCATAGCAAGACATGGCCGCGCCAATGGCTCCCCAGGCAATGCCATAGCGCGCCTGATTCAGGCAGCCGAGCGGAGACTTAAGCCCATCTGAGCCGGGAAGGAGATTTTCTGCCGGAATACGCACGTCCTGCAAAGACAGGCCGGATGTAACAGAGGCGCGGAGCGACCACTTGCCATGAACGTCACTGGCCGTGAAGCCGGGGCGGTTCGTCTCAACCAGAAAGCCTTTCACACGGTCATTATGTTCTTCTGATTTGGCCCAAATGACAGCCACATCGGCGATGGAGCCGGAGGTGATCCACATTTTCTCGCCATTTAAAACGTATTCATTGCCGGATTTTACGGCGCGAGTGCGCATGCCGCCGGGATTGGAACCAAAGCCGGGTTCGGTAAGGCCGAAGCAGCCGAGCTTTTCTCCCTTGGCCATGGCGGGCAGCCACTTGTCTTTTTGCGCGTCACTGCCATAGGCATAAATGGGATACATGCAGAGCGCGGACTGCACGCTGACAAAAGAGCGCACGCCGCTGTCTCCTCGTTCAAGCTCCTGCATGACCAGGCCATATTCCACGTTGCCCATACCGGCGCAGCCATAACCTTTAAGGCTTGCCCCAAAAAAACCAAGATCAGCCATGGGCTTGACCAGTTCACGCGGGAAGCGGCCTTCACGATTGCACTGCTCAATAATGGGAATGAGATTCTCTTCAATAAAGCGGCGAGCGGTGTCGCGGACGAGGCGCTCATCGTCCGTGAGCAGCCCATCAAACTCGATAAAGTCCACGCCCTTGAACTTAAAAGCGGGCATAAAATTCCTTCTTTGCTGGTGGCGATAATCGCTTGATGCGGCAGGAACAGGACAGTGCCATTAAGCCGCTCAGAGCAAACAATCAAAGCTAGCAGAGGGGGAGATGAGGGGTCAAACGGCTTAATATTAAGAGCGGCGAAGATCATCTATGAAGACCAATGCAGTGCGGCTGCTGGAAAGCATGAAGATACAGTATGAGCTGCGCGACTATGAGGTGGATCCGGAAGACCTGGCGGCGGAGACGGTGGCGGCAAAGATCGGTCTGCCGCCGGAGCAGGTGTTTAAGACGCTGCTGGCGCGCGGTGATCGCAACGGGCTGTGTTTTGCCGTGATTCCCGGCAACTGCGAGCTTGATGTTAAAGCGCTGGCCGCGGCTGCGGGTGATCGCAAGATTGAGCTGGTTCCGGTGAAGGAGTTGCAAGGATTAACAGGATATATTCGCGGCGGCGTGACCGTGCTGGGCGCGAAGAAAGCTTTTCCTGTATTCGCGGACGAGACGATCCAGCTATGGGATGTTATTTCAGTTTCGGCGGGAGTGCGCGGCACACAGATCATCCTGAAGCCGGAAGATTATTTGCGAGCAACAGGCGCGGTACTGGCGGACATTGCCAGGGGGAAGACGGTTCCAGCGAAGCCGGAGTGAGTGCTCACCCTCTCGGTCAGGCATTTGAAGCTTCCCTTACCATGACAGAGGCAAGCTGTAATTTTCCAGCTAAAACACTGGAAATCCACAGAAATTAGATGCTCTAATCTGCGTTTAATCCTGTTGTAAGGTGATGGCCTTATATACTTACAGAGTAGCCCAACCCCCGAAACGGGATTCCGGGAGCGTTCCCGGAATCTTGAGGAGCCCCTTATGCCCGGAGAACTGAACGAGACTGTCTGGATTACGTTGATGCACGAGATGCAGAGCTTTGTACGGCAAAACCTGGAGCAGCCGCAAGTGATGGCCGAGCTGCGCGCCTGGATGGGACCGCAGCCAATGCGCAAGGGAGCGCGCGCGGAACAAAGTAAAGCTGACATTATCCGGGCCTTTGAACTGCTTGCTCCGGGACTGCTGGTGGATTTTCTGGAAGCCAATAAAGAGATCCTTAATAAATACGCTTTGCGCATCTGGGCTGCCGAGCGCGAAGGGCTGTTTGATTCCGCGCCAACGGCGAAGGTGTCATAAGGTTGCAGGTTCCCGGAGGCTTTCCACACTTCTGATGGCGACGATGAGTAGCGGCAGTATTGAGAGACCTTCGTTCTAGCCGCGAATGAACGCGAAATACGCGAATGAACTTCAAATGTTCGCTGAGAATTTTGAAACGCGACCGGCTGTGTCCATGGCTCAGGGCTCACGCTCGGGATGGCACGTAGATGACTAGACATAATTGTTGAAGTCGGGAGCGTGCATGAAGCTTACTGCAATAAGTTGCTATCCAACCACTCGCTTAATATGTTCGCCAGTCGGAAGATGCAGCAGCGGCTTTCTTTTTCTTTTGCAGTTTCTTACGACGAATAAATTCCGGGATGATGCTCCAGGCGAGCGCTCCATCCAGGCTGCCCATGGGAAGAAGGTTAAAGGCCGCTACCATCAGGCTATATGGCCCGAGAATCCCCAACATGGCGTCAATGGGATCAAAGTGCGGGTAACCAAAAAATTCAATCCATAATAAAAGCGGAATGGCGACTACAGCTTGAGCAATGACTCCGCCCCAGGCAATCACACAATGATCAAATCGAGAATAAGGCAGGTCGAAGCGACAGAGACCGTGGATGGGATAGAGTTCAATCGAAATAACGCGAGTATGCTTTTTGTGTGCGGCAATCATGTGGCCGCATTCGTGCAATAGGATCAGCGCCATCCATGATGTAATGCCGGCCAGTGCCAGCCATGGCTTGCGGAAGGCCGCATATAGGATGATTCCGGCGATAAGAAAGGCCGTCCAGTGAATATAGACATCCACTCCGCGTACACGCATGACGCGCGTCAACCTGGCAAACTTTATAGAACTGGGAAATTGGATTGCAGGTGGCATAGGAAGCAGAATAGTAAACCATTTTCTCCCTCGCTGATATATGACGAATGTTCACTTTATGGCTTTGTAGTCGACCAGAAAAGTTAAGACCGCACGAGGCAGGTCTGCGCCGAGTGCGCCAGCGTTTCCATGAATGCTGAAGTCCTTTATCAAGCTTTTTTCTTTAGCTGCATAGGAAACGCGGTAATGATTGATGTTTGGGGTTTAGCCTTCAGAACATGAGCCAGCAGCCAGCAGATGAGACTCACCAGAAATAACATTACGGCGATCCACACGGCATGATGCGCGACGCTTTCAACAATAATGCCTACAGGATTTTGCGCCCCGAACAGCCGCTCAGCAATCCAGCCCAGAGAAGCGACAGCGGCAAAGAGCGCTCCGCCGATCCTTAAAAACGGGTATGCGCGCGTGCGGCTCATGAGAACCAAAAAAGGCATGGCAGCGGCGACCACGATTAATTGCATGGTTTCAATGCCGAGATTAAAAGCCAAAATACCGCCTACGCGCTCCCATCGTCCAAGCCCAAGCTGATCCAGGGTGGCTGCGAAGGCCAAGCCATGAATCAGGCCAAAAAATGCAGCAATGCCGGCCTCTTTGCCGGGAAAAAGCGGACGCAACGCGTGAACGGCCGAGACCAGAATTGAAAGGGCGATCAGCACCTCAATGGGACGGCTGGGCACATGGACCACTCCCAACGCGGCCAGCGCCAATGTGATGGAATGCCCTAGCGTAAAAGCCGTGACCACTTTTAGAATTCGCAGCAGGCTGGGGCGCACTCCGGCGAATCCGGCCCAACGCGCACCAGAGACAAGCAACGGCGCGGGCAGCAACAGAGCCAGCAGGAAGAGAAGATGATCTGTGCCTTCAGCAATGTGCCGCATGCCGAGATGGAACAGGCTGGCAAAGCCAACAGCGCCCATGCGCCAGGGAATGTTGAACCAGCCTTTTGCTGACGCACTGCCTGAAGCAGCGCCGGATTGCGTGTAATCCAGTTGATAGAACGATTGGGTTTCATTTCGGCTCTGCGTAATGATGCGGATGCCAGGATCGCGCGGCGCCAAACAATTCACAAGGTAGGCAGATATTTTGTTCAGGTGGTGGTTTTCAAAAATGATTTTCCGGTCAGGGCCGCCAGGCGGAAGATTGAAGGTAAACTCAATCTGAATCTCGCCCAGTCCTGCCCGGATTTCTTCAACTGGAGGAAATTTCTGTGAGACAAGCATGGGATTTGCAGGCTGGCCATCAACTGTAATCGTGAGATCGTGGAGCACCCGCTCCGCGTAGGTTTGCTGCTCGGGCTGCGAGAGGACGCCGTCGCCATTGGCGTCAATGTCCGCAAGCACGGTGGAAGCAACTGCAACACCTGGAACCAGACGCATGGATGCCTGAACGTGGTTATTGTCCAGCGAGATGATAGTGGCTTGCAGGTATTCATCCAGCCTGTGCGCGAAGGCACTGGCTACAAGCAACAGAAGAACCGCAGCGGCAATAAATCTGCGATTCATTTCTTGGTAAGTCCCCGTCCGTAATCATTCGTGGGATCTCGATACATGGTATGGACGTGCAGAGAGGGATCGCCGCCCAGACTTTGCGGCGCATATTCAATAACTACGTGAGGGCCCTGAATTCGATAGTAAGCGGTGATGTTTTTTCCTGGAACAGCGGTGGTTGGACCGCTCCAGGAGAACCACGTCTCATTGATATCGGCTTTAAGCTCGGCCATGCGGGCGGCGGCCGCGCTTTCATGAATGATGCCTGCCCATTCAGAAATCACGTCCAGCAGCATGGCGCGTTGCCGGTCATTCATTGCAGAAGCCTTTAGTCCTTCAGGCTGGATGATTTTGCCGTCCTGCCCGGGACCGAGCACCAGGTCGGCCACGCGATAACTGAGAATTGCCTGCTTGCGCTGGCTGTCGTCCAAGGTGTTGAGCAGCGCCAAAGCTTTGTCGCTCTCCTGGCCCAAAGGCCGCACAATTTTGCCGTTGCTCGTATAGAGAGCGGGCTGAGCGCCGGTGAGCGTTGGCGTGAGAATACCCCGTTCACCAGCAATGGTGATGTTGAGCGCAAGATGGTGACCGCCGAACTGTAACATCCATGGGGCTTTTTCAGAGGGCGTTCCGAGAATAGAGATGTAATAAAGATCTTTGCCAAACATGTCACTGGTGAGCGGAGGCGGGCCGACAGACGGACCGTTTGCGCCATTCGGGGGTGGGCCTTTGCGATCACCCGGCGGACGGTTGGGATGATTTGCTTCGTTGATTTTATTGACTTCATCGCCTTCCATAATTTGCTGGACTTTCTCAAATCCTCTGGGGCTGAGGGCAGATGAGACTAAAGCCATAGTGGCGGAACGCTGCGCAGCATTCATCTCTTTAAGGCTGATGCCTCCACGGGGAATAAAGCCGGTAGGAAAGTTGGACCAGCGCGCACGCTGCTTTTCATCGTCAAAGGGGAACAGCACTTTCTGCCGCTGCTGCGCATTGAGCGTAGAAAGAAATGTATTGGCCGCGCCAACGATCCGTGCAGTGGAACTCTGCGCTACGGCGACGCTAGCTGATAAATAGACAAGAGCCAGAGCGCAAACCCCGCGGACCATCCGCACAGAAAAAATATTCATTTCTTTCTCCTTGAGCAGTAATGCATGTTTGCAGTGTATCTCTTGG
>DASRCD010000831.1:0-3177 GCA_035653315.1 Candidatus Angelobacter sp. | reverse complement strand
TACGCGCGGGTCGGCAATAAAGAACGGAGCAGGCGATTCCGGCCAGATGATAAGCCCCGGATTTTCCGGCGGATGCTTAGGCTCGGCTTTCACGCTAATCTGCACCAGGTCCGCAATGGTCTGATCAAAATACTTGGGCGTCCAGTCCTTCTGCTCCAGCAGCGGGACATTTTCCTGCACCAGCACCGCTTCATGCGTTGGGACAAATGGCTCAGGCTTCGCGAACACTCCAATCTGCAAGGCGATCGCCGCCGCAAAAGCTGAAATCAGCAGGTTTGTGCGTCGCTTGCCATAGAGCATCCATGCTGCCACAAACGCGCAGTTCACCAGCATCACCGCAAATGACAAGCCATACACGCCGGTGGTTTGTGCGATACGCGCAAAAGGAATGTTATCGATCTGGGAATTTCCCAGCGGGTTCCACGGATTTCCCGTGATGCGGTCGCGATAAAACTCAATAGCGACCCAGAACACCGGAGCCAGCAGAAGAGGGCGTCGGTTTCCCAGTGTGGAACGGCGCGCCATCATCACAACAAGGAGTCCAAAGACTCCGTGATGCAGCCCCAGGTAAAGGCAATAGCCAATCGTGATCAGCACGGCCACCGGCACGGCCAACTTGCCATAGCCATTCATTACGGGATAAATCCAATAGCATGTGCCCGCGTACCACACAATCCCGCAAACCCAACTAATGAGAAATCCTTGCCACAGAGTGAACGGGCGCAGTGAGCGGCCTTCAGAATCAAACAGTTCGCCTTCTCCCCCGCGGCCCCGCAAAAGCGCATAAATCAAGGGGGCCATCGCCACCCAGCAAAGAAAATACAGGTTCGCTTTGGGAAAAATGAGGATCTGCAAGCCGCTTGAAAGCAGCGAGAGTACCCAAGCTCTATAGGGGATATTGCGCACTGAGAACAAATTTTAACAAACCACGGTTTTCTTTGATTCCTCTGCGGCACAGGAATACAATGTCCTACGTGAACTTCGTGGTCCGCCATGTTTTGCCGATTTTTCAATACCTCTTTATTGCTGGACTGATTGGGGCTGTACCAGTGATTATTATCACGGCGGTCAAAACTGCCCAGAGTATGCTGGAAGAGGATTAATGACCACTTTGCAAGAGGGATTGGGGAACTAGCACGGTCCTGCAGACAGGCATTTTGCGTGCCTGGATTGCTGGCCGTTCTTACTTTTTAAAATGTCATCTGGCTCCGGAACTGTTTCACCACTTTCGAACCGGGTTCGCATTGTCGTTGCGACCTCGGTCATGCTCACCTTCATCTCCTATTGGCGCGCTGCCGCCATCGTACTCAATGATCTAGGTTCTTCCGCATTTTATGCTGGTGGCATCGCCGAACAGGCCGTGGGCAAGTCCGCTCCCTGGTTCATTCTTGGCGTCATGCTATTCGCCTTTGCCGTGCGCTCGGTTTACGTGGAGAGCTGCTCCATGTTCACCCGTGGCGGCGTCTATCGCGTGGTAAAGGAAGCCCTGGGCGGGACCTTCGCTAAGTTAAGCGTTTCCGCGCTGATGTTTGACTACATCCTGACCGGCCCGATTTCCGGTGTAGCTGCCGGACAATACATAGCCAGCCTCATCAATGAGCTTTTTCTCACTGCGGACGCGCATGGCTGGATCCCACGCGCCATGCATGCCATGTTCCATGGCACGCCGAAGTTAGACGTAAACCATGCCGCTGCCGCCTTTGCCGTGATCGTAACTCTCTATTACTGGTGGGAAAACATTAAGGGCATTGAGGAATCCAGTGATAAAGCCCTGCGTGTAATGCAGATCACCACGGTCATGGTGGTGATTCTGATGGTGTGGGCGGTTTACACCGTGGTCCACACAGGCGCCTCCTTACCTCCATTCCCGCTTCCCGCCAATCTCAAGTTCAGTCCGGAAGCACTGGGATTTTTGAAAAATACTGACCTGGCAAAAGGATTTGGTTTTTTCGGCATTCTTATCGCCTTTGGCCACTCCGTTCTGGCAATGAGTGGTGAGGAATCACTGGCCCAGGTCAACCGTGAAATTGCCAGCCCCAAGCTGCGTAATTTAAAACGCGCCGCGCTGATCATCGCCATCTTCAGCTTCGTCTTTACCGGAATCGGTTCTCTGCTGGCGGTAATGATCATTCCCGATTCAGTCCGGGTTCCGGTTTATAAAGACAACCTGATCAGCGGCATGGCCATGTATATGGTTGGCCCGCACGCTTTAAAGCTGGTTTTCCGCGTGTTTGTTGTCGTGGTCGGGTTCCTGATTCTCTCCGGCGCCATCAACACTTCCATCATCG
Source organism: Candidatus Angelobacter sp. (assembly GCA_035653315.1). Lineage (GTDB taxonomy): Bacteria > Acidobacteriota > Terriglobia > Terriglobales > Acidobacteriaceae > Angelobacter. The sequence continues at coordinate 889 of DASRCD010000831.1, read as the reverse complement.
GCTCAAATGGCGTTTTGAATCGCGTTTCTGAGGATGGCGTATTGACGGACTGGTTCCGTCGCCCTCATAAGAGATTTGGTACGAGCTACCGCATCATCAACATGGTGGTGGTTCTTCAGCTCATTACCATCATTGCCAGCCTTGGTGACGTTTATACCCTGGGTGAAGCTTATGCCTTCGGCGTGATCTGGAGTTTTACCTTCAACAGCCTGGCAATGCTGCTGCTGCGCTTTAAATACAAAGGTGAGCGTGGATGGCGCGTGCCTCCCAATATAAAAATCGGGAATATCGAACTGCCCATCGGGTTGCTATCCGTCCACCTCGTGCTGCTCTCCACGGCGATCGTAAACCTGTTCACAAAGGAAGTGGCCACGGTTGCCGGGCTGGTTTTCTCGCTGGTGTTTTTCTTCATCTTCACCGTCTCTGAAAGAGTGAACAAGCGCAAGTTCCGCCATGTGGAACAGCAGATGAAGGAGCACTTCCAGCTTCTGCATCAGGAAACCATCGGCAAGGACACCGTGCAGGTCCGCCCCGGCAGCGTGCTGGTCACGGTGCGCGATTTCAATACCCTGAACCACCTTCGCTGGACGCTTGAAAATACTGACACTCATGACACAGACATCGTTGTGATGGAAGCTCGCCTTACGGGTTATGGCAGTGCTGAACGTGATCTGGCCATGGAGCAGATTTTCAGCGATTACGAGCAGACACTCTTCACCAAAGCAGTCTCCATTGCAGAAAGCTACGGGAAAACCATTTCATTGCTGGTAGTCCCGGCGAGTGACGTGTGGTCAGCCATTGCGCAGACGGCAAATTCGCTGGAGTGTTCAGCCGTTGTTTCCGGCCTCTCCAGCAAAATGACTGGCGAAGAACAAGCCTTCCGGCTGGG
>DASRCD010000830.1:0-2395 GCA_035653315.1 Candidatus Angelobacter sp. | reverse complement strand
CAAGGAACCCAACTCCCTGAACCGTATGGCTTTTAATGATCGTTACCACGCCAAGTGCCAGCAACCCGAAAATAGCGATAAATTCAAAGGCTCGTTTTGTGGCCAGTAACAGTGGTGAATTGAACAGGGCCGTGAGGTTTTTCGTCCAGCCATCGCACATGGCCTGAAATGTCCGATACATCCTTGTGCGCACCATCCCGCTACCGTAACGAAACCGAATTTTGTAATTTGAAGCTTTAAATAATCTAGCTAACTCCAAGTCTTCTAATATTTTACGTGCTACAGAATGATGCCCACCAAGCTCTTCATAAACCGTTCTCCGAACCAGGATATATTGCCCATTGGCGGCTACGGTGGGATCACCCGGATCGTTCACCCTTTCTGTCGGATACGTGCGTGTAAGCTCCGCAAAAACCAGTGGCATAAGCATTAGTTCCCACCAGTGGCGTATCTCTTGCTCGGGCGAGTATGACAGTAAATCTGCTTTGTGGTCTTGCGCTTCCTGCACCGATGCGGCAAGAGAGCCGGGATAATGAAATGTGTCCGCGTCGGTAAAGAGAAGCCATTCAGCCGTGCTTCCGTCTGAGCCCTTGATCAGCGCATTGCATTTGCCCATGACGCCCGACGCAGGCTCCCCGGCCGCAATGACTCTTATGCCGGAAAACGATTCGGCAATGGCGCGGGTACGGTCGGTTGAGCCATCATCTACCACGGTGATTTGAAACGAGATTCCCTGCTGGCTCACCAGCGATTGCAGGCACCGGCCCAGGCAATCCTCTTCATTGCGGGCTGGGACAATCACATGCACGGTTACTTTTGGGTCGCTCGGTTCCATCGGAATCGGGTTATTATAAGGGGGTGAAACCCTTGCGACTATTCACTGTGGCCCTTTTTGTGGCAATACTTGGCTTTACCGGCTGCACTGATCAGCCCAAATTGCGCATGATTGGCACACGGGCGCCGGATTTCACCGTCACAGATTCAGACCACACAGTATCCCTGCATGATTACCGTGGAAAGATTGTGGTATTGAATTTCTGGTCGGCGCACTGCGAGCCTTGTATCGCGGAAATGCCTTCGCTGGTCCAATTGCAGAAGCGCATGGGTGACAAAATCACCGTGGTCGGCGTTGCGGTAGATACCGAGGATACCGTGTATCATGCCTTCCTCCGCAAATACGGCATCGACTTCCTGACGGTACTCGACACAGATAAGAAAAGCTACAATCTGTATGGCGCTACAGGTTATCCGGAGACGACGATCATCGATCGTAATGGCATGGTACGCCGCAAATTCGCTCTCCCGGCGAACTGGACGAGTCCGGAGATTGTGGAGTATCTCAACAAACTTTGATCTCTGGCATTGGGAGAGGCTCATTCAACTCGCGTTAAGACAAGATCTTTTCCATTCTCGTCTGCATTTTTGAAGATAGCCTGATTCTCGCCCTGGAGCAGCATGCGAAACGTCTTAATCTCCTGGTCCGCAGGATCGACAGACCCGTGCTTTTTCGCATGGACTACCTCAAAAAGAAACATTTGCCCCTCTACCCTTGGATGGACAAGTTCAATAGGAGTACCACCTTTATTGACCCAAATGCCATTCTGGAGTTCGTGAAAATAGAAAATGACATTGCCATTTAATTTTTTCCCATCGTCTTGAATAGTCAACCGGATGAAAGGTAAGTTATGCAATTGTGTCGTCCAAATGCCTGACACTGGCGATGCGGCAATCTTATTTTTAGGCAAATAGCTCTTTTTTATCTTGGCAACAATCACATAATTTGGATCGACCATCTCATTCAAATGCAGCTCTCCAACCTTTGAAAGCAATTCGTAAGCGTCCATCTCTGAAAGGCCGTAGTCACTGTGTATCCACCCAACTAACTCTATGGTCGCAATGCGCAGCGCGTCATCTAATGGACGGTATGCGCCAACAGTCATGATGTATTCGTCATTTTCAAAACGCGGCCAGTTAATTTTCTGGCCCTTAATCACGTGGACCTGCACGCGGCTGCGCAACGGGACCTCCAATGCCGTGCCGGCAATTTCACCATCACCCATGGCAGCGTGTCCATCACCCAGGAAGAGCATGGCCCCTTGCACATTTACAGGAAAATAAACCGTATTGCCGACGCTGGCTTCAGGCGAATCCATGTTGCCGCCGAAGGCTTCTGGGACCACGGAGCTGCGGGCTTCGCCGCCAGCGGGCGCAACCCCAATGCAGCCAAAGAACGGATGCAGAGGAAACTTCACCGAGTATTTGGAATCGAGCGCCTGAAAGGTTGCGGTGTTGGTGGCGTGATCAATGGGATAAAACCAGATCTTCTCTTTGATCGCCGGGTTGAGCATGGGAGTGTAATTGGTGGAGTTGATGGCACCAAATCCAGGCGCCAGCG
>DASRCD010000829.1:0-4600 GCA_035653315.1 Candidatus Angelobacter sp. | reverse complement strand
TGCTGGGCGGGGATTGGGACGAGCAGAAGTGGTCGCCTGCCAATCTTCCAACCAAAGAGTTGATTGACTCGGTTACGCCCGATACGCCGGTATGGGTGAATCGCTATGACGGGCATGAATCGCTGGCCAATTCAGTCACTCTGCGGCTTGCCGGCATTACCAACAAGACTGCCGATCCTCCCGGAGGCGAGATTGTCCGCGATGCTCAAGGCAATCCCACTGGAGTTTTAAGGGACGCCGCGCAAGACCTGGTCAACAAAGTAATGCCGGCCATGACATTGGCGCATCGAATGAAAGCCATACATCAGGCGCTCGATCATGCCGCTTCACTGGGTGTTACCAGCGTGCAGGACATGAACCCATCCTATGACGATGTGCGGGCCTATGCTGAGTTGGAAGAACAGGGCACCCTGACGATTCGCATCTACGCTGCGCCGCTGGAAACTGGCTGGAAGGATCAGGCCAAAATTGGTGTACGCCGCGCCTTTGGCAGCTCTTTCTTGCGCATGGGGGCGGTTAAGGGTTATGCCGATGGTTCGCTTGGCTCAGAAACCGCATACTTTTTTGACGCCTATACCGATGCGCCAAACTCACATGGCCTGTTGAGCGATGAAATGCATCCAGTTTCCGCGATGCAGCAACGCCTGCGTGCCGCGGATGCAGCCGGCCTGCAAATCTGCATACATGCCATTGGCGATCGCGCCATCTCCATGACGCTGGACATGTTCGCGCAGATTGAGAAGGCCAACGGCAAGAAAGACCGGCGCTGGCGCATTGAACATTCGCAACACATGGCGGCTAAAGATTTTATCCGTTATGCACGGCTCGGCGTGATCGCCTCAGTTCAGCCATATCATGCGATTGATGATGGCCGCTGGGCAGAAATACGCATCGGTCCTGACCGCGTAAAGCGCACCTACGCGTTCCGTACATTTCTTGATAATGGCGTTCGACTGGCTTTTGGAACAGATTGGTCAGTCGCGCCCCTGAGCCCAATGTGGAGCATCTACGCAGCTGTGACGCGAGCCACGCTTGACGGCAAAAATCCTGGCGGCTGGGTGCCGGAACAAAAGCTCACTGTAGCCGAAGCGATTGAAGCCTACACCATGGGATCGGCTTATGCAGAGTTTCAGGAAAAGGAAAAAGGATCGATCACACCGGGCAAGTTGGCGGACTTTGTTGTTCTCTCGGACGACCTCTTTAAAATACCAGCAGCATCAATCAAGAATGTAAAAGTGGAAGCGACGTTTCTGGGCGGAAAGCTGGTGTATGGCGGGCTGGAATAAGTTTTGTTTTTAATCCCGAGCGTAGCGAGGGATCACTATTGCCGCGAGATTTTAAAGTTGAAATGATATTGGTATTTGAGTTCATTGATTTTGCTGGCGGGCATCTTACGTGGCAGGTTAGCCAGAGCGGGGTAGGAGCCCTCGCTGCGCTCAGGGTTTAAAACAAACAGTAAGAAGCCCCGAGTTTGTGGTTGACCCATTCACCTCGACCAGCGGTTCGCTATAGACCCTTGCCGACCAGCCTTCTCTGTTCAGTTCCTTGCGAAATTCACAAAGTGCGATCTTTAATCAGCTTACGCTGAAGCTTGGGCTCCGGGCTCGCCGCCAACCGGGTAAATCGGTCAACACCTCGGGGCTTCTATCTTTGCCTTTTAACGGTTTCATGTTCTCCTCGCCCAGCAGTTCGCTAATAGACCCTTGCCGGCCCTCCGGTTGCTTTACAGCTTGCGCTGTTGCAAGGTGACCTTGGCTTGGGTCCCGGACTCGCCGCCAACCGGGAAAACTTTGAAATGTCAAAGAACAATTGTGAATTTACGCTCTTCTGGTTCTCAGTCAACTGGAATTTTGCGGTTTGTATCTCCCGCAAAATCAGCAGTTTGGAAATTCATCCACAGGGCTGTCACAAAAATCAGTGCACAGCCTTGCACAAGTGCAGTATTCATGCGGAGAAATTGCATTTTTCATAATTTTTCGAATGTGAAAATTTGGGGAGAAATGAATAGAAATGCGGTGGAGAGAAAGCAGCTAGCAGCTGGCAATTAGCGACTAACTTTCCGCGGATTCGCGCAGATGGTCGTGGATCAGCAAAATTTATTGCTGATCTACACAGATGACGTTAATAGGAATTACGCTTGCGAGCTGCGGAGAAGTCGTATTCGAGAGCACGAGAGCAAAGCCAAAGCTAATGGCTAACTGCCAGTTGCTATTTGCCAGCACTTCACGCTGCCCCGGCTTTTCCAGTCCAATCCCCCAGCAACTCAACTTCTCCACCGGGATTTCGGATTTCCCGCGCAGGATGAAAATTGACTCGCTCTTCACGCCTGAAATATGGACAGATCAGACTCCAGGTTTCAAAGCCCGTGCCGGAAACGGTGACCAGAATGTTTTCACTGGCAGTTTCCGCCAATACGCCCCAGCCAGTTCCTTCAAGCTGCACCGGAGCGCCTGCATTGTCTGGATAGACGTCATTCACGGTGATAATCGCATTTGCATTTTTGAGATACGCCAGTTCCATCATTTCTGAATAAATTTCGTCGCGCTCTTCTTCTGTTTCAAACTCAATATCGAAAATAAGATTTTCATCAGGTGTAATGACGATGGCGGTCGGGTTCAGATACCCGTCTTCCTGTAGAGACTGTTGTGCTTCATGGAGAAATTCATAAGCCAGAGCTTTAAGGTCCATCATAAGCAGTCAGCCTCCTGTAGCAGCATATCTTTCAGTGTCTCACGACGGCGCACCAGCCGGGCACGGGAGCCATCCACCAGCACTTCAGCCGCACGGGGACGAGTGTTGTAATTGGATGCCAGAGACATGCCATAAGCTCCTGCATCGTACACACAAAGATTTTCTCCCTGTTCGACTTGTGGCAGCATGGCATCGCGCGCCAGAAAGTCGCCGCTTTCACAAACCGGGCCCACAATATCAGTTTGCATAAGCTGATCACGCTCAGTTTTAAGCAATGTAGGAACAATCTCATGGCGTGCCTGATAGAGTGAAGGACGGATTAGGTCATTCATGGCAGCGTCCACAACGGTAAAGCGTTTTTTCCCATTTTGCTTCAAATAAAGGACCTGCGTAATCAGCGCACCAGCCGAAGCAATGATGGAACGACCCGGTTCCAGTAAAAGATGTGGCCGTGGTTTCTGCATGGTAAATAAAGGCTCTGTAATAGCCTCGGCATAGCGTTGGGCCACATCGGAGAAATCTACCGCAGCGGCGCTGTTATATGAGATGCCAAGGCCTCCACCTGCGTCAATGAAGCGGATTTTATGGCCATCCGCCAAAAGCTGCCTGGCCAGTTCCACGGCGCGTTCCACTGCCAGCCGAAAAGGCGCGACGTCACTGATTTGTGAGCCAATATGCAGGCTGACCCCGGCTACCCGTAAATATTTGCTTTGCGCCGCTCTCTGGCAAAGTTCGCGTGCCTGGGCAATGGGAACACCGAATTTGTGCTCACGCAGTCCAGTGGAAATATATGGATGAGTTTCAGCCGGGACATCAGGATTTACGCGCAAAGCGACGTTGGCAGTTTTGCGCAGCTTGCTGGCACATTCCGCCAACAGCTCAAGTTCGCCGGCGCTTTCTACGTTAAAAAGCAAAATCTCATTTCGGAGCGCCAGCAAAAGCTCTTCAGCCGTTTTTCCCATACCGGAAAATACAATTTTCTTAAGCGCTTTCTTTTGGGCTTTGCAGACGCGCTCCAGTTCACCACCAGAAACAATATCGAAGCCCGCTCCCATTCCAGCCAGCATACGCAGAATGCTCAGATTGGAATTGGCTTTGACCGAATAGCAAAGCGTGTGCCGCACTTGATGGAATGCCCGTTCTAAGATGCGGAACCGCTCCCGAATCGTAGTGGCGGAATAAACATAAAGCGGGGTGCCAAATTTCTTAGCCAGTTTATTGAGTGGCAGGCGATCACAATGCAATTCGCCATTCTTATAAGTGAAGCCTGGAGGACGTGTGAACATGAAGAAGGGATTTTAGCAGGGAAGCAGTGACGGTCAAGAAAGGTGACACAAATCGCGCGAAAAGAAAGAGCCAAGCAAGCTAAGAGCCAACGGACGAGAGCTAAAACACAACCGCCCAGCGGGATCGAAGCGCTGGGCGGTCCACTTGCAGTCAGTAGATGCACTCAGTTGGTGCCGGGGTCCTGACTGTTCTTGGTGGAATTCGGTTCCATTTTCATCGCTCCCATTTTATTGGGAGCATCGGTACTCTTTGCCGCTTGTGTTTCCAGGAATTCAATCAAGATCTTTACGTCCGCCGGCGGCATATGCAGGTTTGGCATTTTCACTTTGTTGTATTTGTTGAACAACGCTGTGGTAATGGGGTCATTTTCCGCCAGCATTTTGTCTGGCGCCAAAAGGAATTTTGTCAGCCATTCATGGTCGCGGGTTTTGGTTACGCCGAGCAAGTCAGGGCCGACAAAATCTCCTCCGCCAATGGTGTGGCATGAGGCACAGCGCGTACGGAACATCGTTGGCCCAGCGCCGGCAGTAGAAGGATCAACCTTCGGCACATTGGCATAGCTATTGGCTGCGCTCTTATATCCCGGCGTGAGCCAGTTATCTACCATGGTGGCGATGAAATG
>DASRCD010000828.1:0-3503 GCA_035653315.1 Candidatus Angelobacter sp. | reverse complement strand
GTGCAGGCTGCTCTGCGTGAAATCTTTGATGAATCCGCTTATGACCGTTTTTTGAAACAGACACAAGCTGCGCGCTCAACCGAAAGCTATAGGGCCTTTATGCGGGAAAAGGAAGCAGCAATTGCACGAAGGCCCAAATGCTGCTGAAGATTACGCTACGCCCAGGCCGGCTCCGCCAATCCAACAGGCTGCGGCCGCTGCAAGAAGAACAAGAGTGATCATGGTGCTCCTTTCTGAATCAGCAAAAACATACTCCAGGTCCGCTTGTGCGGGCAAGGCAAATACTGTTCAACAAGTCAGGCGCTATTACCGACAAGCGCCATTCTGATTCTGTGGCCATTCATTAGCCAATTAATAGTAAACTTCTTTCATGCGTGTGCTGGGCATTGATTGCGGCAGCGAGTACACCGGTTTTGGCGTGGTGGAAGAGGACCATGCCAGAAAACTTGTTTGCCATTGCACCGGCGCAATCAAGTTGAAATCCAGCATGTCCATGCCGGCTAAACTGCAAAAGATTTTTACTGATCTTTCCGCCATCATTACCGAACACCGGCCGGAGATTGTTGCGATTGAAGATGTATTTTACGCAGTGAATGTAAAAACGGCGCTCAAACTGGGGCAGGTGAGGGGTGTAGCTATTCTGGCGGCGGCTTCTGCCGGGTTGCAGGTTGCGGAATACTCGCCGTTGTCAATCAAGTCCGCAGTGGTTGGATATGGGCGGGCAGAGAAACAGCAGGTGCAGCAGATGGTCACGCGTTTGTTGGGCCTTGCCGCATATCCGGAGCCCATGGATGCATCCGATGCGCTGGCAATCGCCATCTGCCATATACATACGGCGGCAACAACCAGCCGTTATGAGGCTGCTTCCCGATGAAACGCAAATTTATATTTTTATGTGCAGCGCTGTTGGCCGGATTACTGGCTCTCCACGGACAAGACCAGCAGACCCAAAACTCTGTTCCCACAATTACTTTTGACCGGGTGTGGGAAGCCGCTACTCCACAGAGCATAAACTTTGTTTTACAGGAAACAGGTTCAGTCCATTATCTTTCGCGCAATCCCTTTGACGTGCCGGACAATCGCGCCGTGGACCCCGACTACACGGTTGATTTCACAATGTCTTCAGGGAACCTGGCAAAGATTTTTCGCGACGCCAATGAAGCCAATTTCTTCCATGGCGATTTCAATTTCAAGAAGCATGTGGTTTCCAGCACCGGTAAAAAGACCCTGAGTTATACCGATGCCACACGTCAGTTTGAGACCACCTACGATTACTCCGATAACAAGGCAATCCAGGAAATAACCAATATTTTTCAAGGCATTTCCAATACCATTGAGCACGGGCGTAAGTTGCAGTCCATGCACCGCTTTGACAAGCTTGGCCTTGATTCTGAACTGAAGGGCATGGAAAACGCCATGGAAAGCCATAATCTGGCCGAGTTGCAACTGATTGCCCCCACTCTGAAGAGCATTGCGGAAGACCCCGCCATCATGCATATTGCCCGGCAAAGAGCGCAAAAGCTGCTTGCTAAAGCCAGTTCTGAATAATAGTTAAAGTAGATCAATAACACTTAACATTAAGAAACTGAGCGGCGGGTCTAAAGCGTATAGCATAGGCAGTACTAAGGAGGGTTTATGGCGCGCGATTCCAAGCGAAATAAACACTGGCTGCTCCTCATTGCAATTCTTACGTTGGCTTTTTGTATTACTCCGCTCTCCCAGGCGCAAGACCAGCCGGATGTATCGCATGCGCGGATCGTCCGAATCAGTTTTATTGCCGGTGAGGTGCGCACGGACAACGGGCGTGGTTACGAGAGCGTGACCATGAACACGCCGCTGATCGAAAACAACAGAATCCAGACCATGTCTGACGGCTGGGCTGAAATCCAGCTGGAAGATGGCAGCATTGTCCGGTTGGCCCCGGAGACGCAGGTGGTTTTTACTGAGCTTGCGCGTTTGTCTTCCGGTGAAGCACGGACAACTCTCGATCTGGCACAAGGTGAAGCTGAAATCCAGATGGCCAGCCGCTCCAGCGGCGAATTCCAGGTAGTGGCAAAGAATAAGGCCATTACGGTGAAGCAGCCGGGCACTTTCCGGGTGACCAGCATCAATACTGATCCGCTGGAAGTTGTGGTTTGGAATGGCTCAATCGGCATACGCGATCCTGAAAGCGGAAGCGTCATCGCCGTGAAGAAGAATGAAACCTTTGTGCTCGATCCCAGCGACACTGGCCACTATGCGCTGGATAAGGGCGCGGAAGCCGACGATCTGGACCAATGGAGCGAGCAACGCGACAGCGAGCTCAGCAGCTATGCCTCTGCGCAGGGGCTTTATACGGGATCTCCCTACCAGTACGGCACAAGTGATCTGAATTATTACGGCCAGTACTATGACGTTGAAGGTTATGGTGATCTTTGGCAGCCAAACAATGTAAGCGCGGACTGGGACCCATTCTCCAATGGATATTGGGCTGATACCGGCGGCAGCTATACATGGGTGTCTGCATATCCGTGGGGTTGGCTGCCGTATCGTTACGGCCATTGGGTTTTTCTGACCGGGCGTGGCTGGTTCTGGGCCCCCGGATCATGGAACAGATGGCACACGCTTCCACGCATTGTGAATGCGCCGCCTAACTTCCGCGCTCCTGTTCCGCCCGCGGATACAAAGATCGTGGGCAGATTGCCGGGGCAGGTCATTCGTCCGGGAGAAGCAACAACCAACAATAGCGGAAAGCTGAATGGATTTGCGGGTGGTGAAAGACTGGCCAACCGCGACAGCAACGAACAGATTGGCCATGAAGGCAACCGGCACGTGTTCACGAATGATGATGTAGCGCGTGTGCCTCGCACCGATGTTCCGGCGCAGGAAGCTGGCATGATGGATGCAGATCGCAGACCTAAAAAGTTAGAGCGTGAGCCCGGAGCCAGTGCAGGTGTTTACGAACATGAAGATCGTTTTCATGGTGACCGTGAACCTTCAAGGCGCATGGACCGTTCGAATGAAGGGTCGTCTGCCTCTGTTTCGCGGCCGGTGCGGCAATCTGGCCCGCCAACAGCGTCTTACTCTGAGCCGTCCTTTTCTGGGCCACGGCGTCAATCTGAGCCGTCGTCACCCAGACGCGAGAGCACAATGCCGACGCAGGTTCCTGTGGTGCGGCAGCCGTCTCCGCCCGTGGTGGTGCATCAGGCAGCGCCTTATGTGCCGTCAGCGCCGCATGTGCAGAATCCACCAGCTGTCTCGTCAGAACAGCATTCAACGCAGTCTGGTGGTGCTGAAAGCTCACGTATCATCAGAAGGTAAGTGCTGGATTATGAGAGCCAAAAGGAACACAACCAATTTGTGTTCCTTTTATTTTTAATCCTGTTTGGGATAGCGAGCTTTGTGCTCTTTGCGATTAACTCTGGGTTAATTGGCGAAATATTGCTGCGCTTTTTTCCAACGGCAATGCTTCAGCACGGACGTCAGGGCGAATGCCCAAATTGTCGAGAGCGCCACGGATTTTT
>DASRCD010000827.1:0-10425 GCA_035653315.1 Candidatus Angelobacter sp. | reverse complement strand
CAAGCGGTAATCCTCGCGCCCCTATTCCACTGGATGCCGGCGCTCAACCCAACACTCCTGCTTTGACGCAGTGCTTTGGCGGCAATACCAGCGCCAGCATTACCGATGGTATCAACACGGCAACCTATACCGGACAGGCATATCAAGGCTGCTTCTTCCAGCCTGCTGACTTGCAGATTGCATACAGCTTCAACTCTCTTTTCACACAGGGTCTGGACGGAACAGGACAGACAATCGTAATCGTAGATGCGTTCGGTTCACCCACGCTCGCGCAGGACGTAGCGGTATTTGATTCTATTTTTGGCCTGCCTCCTGCCCAAATCTCAGTTTTCAACGTGAACGTGACCGGAGCGCCACCGAGACAAAACGCCAACTTCGCCACGGAAACCACGCTGGATGTTGAGTGGGCCCACGTGGTCGCTCCAGGCGCAAAAATTGCCCTGGTGCTTGCGGCTGACAACTCCTTCACTAACCTGAACGCGGCTGTGAAGTTTGCCATTGAAAACAATCTTGGACCGGCAATCTCCAACAGTTACGGCGCGGAAGAAAATCTTATTGACGATGGCACCCTGGCTGACACCGAAGCCGTTCTGGCGGAAGGGGCAGCAGCCGGAGTCTCCGTCAATTACTCTTCCGGCGATGACGGCGATTTTGCGCTGGCAGAGCAGGCCTTGAACATTGGCATTCCCGCGGGCACAACCACGGTCAGCTATCCCTCAGGCTCTCCGTTTGCCACTTCAGTAGGTGGAACCAGCTTGTTTGTAAATCCTGACGACACGCTGAATTTCCAGACTGGCTGGGGCACGAACCTGGAACAACTGAATGCTGCCGATACTTTCCCCTTCCCAGACAGCAATGTCGCGGATGGTCTTGGATTCCTGGGCGGCGCCGGCGGCGGAGCCAGCGAGATTTTCCCCAAGCCTCACTTCCAGCGCGGGCAGCCGGGCGGCGATTTCCGTCAACAGCCGGACATCTCTTATCTGGCCGATCCGCAAACCGGAGTGGAGATTGTTCAAACAGTTAGAGGACGTTTGGTGGGTGAAATCATCGGTGGTACAAGCCTTGCCTGCCCACTGTTTTCAGCTCTCTGGACGATCGGAGCACAGGCTGCCGGCGGCCATAACATCGGTCAGGCTGCGCAGACCCTTTACGATCTGAAAGACGGAGCCATTAGCGATGTTCGTCAGGTCTCCTCTCCGAATAACGTTACAGGCGTGCTCACAACTCCGAATGGAACCATCAATCTGACAGCAGCCGATATTTCACAGCCGCTATTTAACACCCGCCGTTTCGTCAGCTCGCTTGCTGGTGGTTCTGGTGGTCAGATTTTCAACCTGACCTTTGGCACGGACAGTTCCTTGACCGTGGACAATGGCTGGGACAATGTGACTGGTCTGGGAACGCCGAATGCTCCGCAATTCATTCAGCGTCTGGTAAAACAATTGAAACACTAAGCACAAAAGCAGTTGAAAAAATAATTCGGCCCGGGTTGATAGCCCGGGCCGAAAGTTTTTTAGACGATGATTGTTTTTAGTGGCAAAGAGTTGCCGGTGCAGTCAGGGCGGTCAGATCAGGATAGCTATAAGCGCCATGAATTGCATCGGACGGAACAGTTTGCGCGAACCACTGCAACAACGCTTCCGTTTGTGGATGGAAGGTGGTGACTACGTCTTTGGTTTTCAGCGTTACCGGGAAGGTGGCATTCGCCAGCACTTCAACAGGATCGCCGGTTTCAAGATTGCCCTGGCAAACGCCGGGCTCGCCGGGGAACTGCCATACCGGGGTCGCGTTATTGACGAAAGGATCGTTGAATGTTTCCGAAATTTCATGGCTGAGGGCCGTTACGTCTTCAAACCCGCCACCGAAAATTCCAGGGGAGATAAAGCTGGCATAGTCGGTGACCCAGCGGCTTTCCACCGGTGAACCGCCATCTGTGAAATAAGTATGGAAGCCGAGGGTGCAGCAGCCTCCACGCTGTTGCGGATTGGCCCGATTCAGCGAGAACAGGAATGTGTTGGGGAACAGCGGAAGGTTGATGGCATCCGTGGTGAAATTGCCGGCGTCGATTTCATTGTTCACGATAATGCCAAGCTGTTGATTGAAGAACAGGTTGAGCATCAGCACAAAGCGGTGTCCGTCAGCAGCAAGGCCGGACTGATAATTCAGCGCCGACACAACCTGGTTGCCAATACGGACATTCACAAATTTCGGCACTGTGATGTTGACGTGATCAAGCACTGCAGGAGACAGTTCAGTGTGCCAGTTTCCATCCATGTGATTAAAGAATTCCGCGCGCTGGACGGCGTCAGCAAACTGTGTCGGTTCGCCTGATTTTTCATACTTAAATTTCTGGAAGTTCGGAGAATTCAATACTGCCTGCTCGAACTCACCTGCGTCCACCACATCAAAAGTTGTGCCATCAGCATTCAGCAACGTCAGCGAGACGGACACGATCTTGGTGGGAACAGTGGTCCTGTGGCCGAGTGAAGGATCATTTCCCAGCATGGTGAAGGGGAAAGTGGTGCCGCCGAAGACAAAGGCGCGGGTAAAATTCGGGACTGACTGTACACCCGCAACTCCACCAGGATTGCCTGCGATGCTGGAAGGGCCATTGCTGGAATCATCAGCAACCAGTTCCGAAGGGACGCTGTGAATCAACTGGGGTGTAATGTCGTGGACTGCGCCAGAATCTGAATTCGGGCCGACTTGGGCCTGTGCAGAGTTGCTGAGGTTTTGAGCGAAAGAACTACCTACCATGCCGAGGGCGAGAAGCATGCCCAGGCAAACAGATTTCCTTACCATTTTTTGAACTCCTTGACGAGGGATGAGAAAAGCAAGCTACGACAAGCGATTCACGCGCTGATACAGTACCCGGAAGAGTGATTACAAATACGAGCGCGAGAGTACAACAACAATAACTCTTCCCATAAAGAAATGTAAATAGCGGATTGCAGAGAAATACCGATTATTACTGGTTTTTTTGCATCGTGAAATGGGTGATTATGTAATACCCCGCATGGGGAATGGGCTATGCATCCTAACCCTAAAACCTGTTGATTAAGTTCACGGTTGAGCTCTTTTCCAATCTGTTTCTTACGTTTAATTTCTTATAGGAGCAGCTTGATTTTGCATTCATAAAGCTATGGCCAAGTTTCAGTACTAAGTAAAAAGCGGGACTGAATTCCAGCCCCGCTCTTACCGTCGCATCTACTCAATATTTTTACTGGTTTATTTACCACGCAAGCTAATTGGCGAACCGACCCCGGTGCAGAAATCCCATCCCCTGAGGGCAAAATCGCTAATGTTAAGCCCACAGTCACCATAGTTTATGTCCCGGAATACATCATCCTCTGAAATATGCCGGTATAACTCAGCATTTTCTGCCTGGCTTGAGGCACGGAAGCCGCCCGCTGCATTCACGATACCTGCAAGGGCAGGAGAAGAGACGCTGGTTCCTCCCACCACGAACCATCCAGTGCCAAGTACAGGATTGCTGTTAAAGACCCACACGCCAGTAGCAGGGTTTGCGTCAAATGAAATATCAGGCGTGCCTCTGAATTCGCCAACAATATGGCGCACACGGTCCTGGAAGGCTGGACGTGGTTCAAACTGGCTGGGTCCGCTTCCAGCGTCTTGCCAGGTATTTTCAAGAATAAAGTTGCCCGTGCTTGTATTGCGGGAAACACTTGTGCCGCCTGCGGAGATCACATTCGGGGAAGTGCTCGGATACTCCGGTCCCGGGCTGTCACCTGCGGAAGCAAAATAAATAACATTTGGAGTTGTGAACAATGAGTCCAACGTGGTTTCCTGGGCAAATTCACCGCTGCCAAAGCTCATGGAAACTTCGCCTCCACCGTTCTGCGCAACCAGGCTGCTGGCCACTGCGACGGCGTTGAAAAGATTTACCAGGCGGTTGTCAGCAGCTTCCACCAGAAACAACTTAGCATTGGGCGCCATGGCATGTGCCCACTCAATATCAAGCGCTGATTCCACTTCAAATCCGCCGGTGGGATCAATGCCGGGCTGCGTACCCCCGGCGAATACAACCGTAAGATTTCCGGCCGGCAATCCGAACTGTGTTGAGAACGTATTCAGATCACTGGCTGCAGTGGGATTATCAAAAGCTTCCACCAGAGCAATAGCGCCGGCTCCTCCGGATGGATTTTCTGTTGTGTTGTTCGGATTGCATCCAGGAATTGGATGATGGACCAGACGATAGACGCAGCCGAGGGACGCTGGAGTCTCAAACAGCAATCCTGGAAATGGCGGCAGCTCATTTGGCTGCACAGCCTTTTTCAATATGCCTGTGGCAGGAACAAATATCCGCAGGTGGGTACGCGCGGTAACGCCAATGTCCTCTGGCTTTTGCACGCTGGATTGAGGAACAATAACGTGGCCCTTTGCCCTTTGGTGATCGGCGGCATTCGCCGTCAACGAAGAACCGAGCAGCAATACAGCTGCTGCCATGGATGACTGCCAAACTGAAATTTTCAAAAAAATCCTCCCGGAAGAATCAGGTAAAAAGGTTGGTAAAACAATAGAGAGAAACTGCTGGCTTAAATAAACGAAAGCTGAGCAGAGATGCGGACTGAATGCAGTATATGCCCGTGCCTGCCTTCAACCTTGCTTGCGTCCGCTATTTTGCTATAAATCTTTACCTAACAGGGTTGGATTACACACGTAAACAATCTGGGTTCCGGCTGCTTGTTCCCTGCATCCAATTGTCTTGAAGCAAATGGCTGAGACACTTACAGAAAAGGCTCCTGAATCAAACTGGCGTGATACGTTCCGGGCGCTCCGGCATCGGAATTATCAGCTCTTTTTCTCCGGACAACTGATTTCATTGATTGGCACATGGATGGACCAGGTCGCTGAATCGTGGCTTGTCTACCGCCTTACGGGGTCTGCCTTGCTTTTGGGCACTGTGGCATTTGCCTCGCAGATTCCGGTATTTCTTCTTGCGCCCATTGGCGGCGCGCTGGCAGACCGTATTGACCGCCGAAAAATTCTCATTGTTACGCAATCCAGCATGATGCTGCTCACCTTTGTTCTGGCGTGGCTCACGCTTTCACATCGCGTCCAAATCTGGCATATCGTGACCCTGGCCGCGCTCACGGGTATTGTGAATGCCGTGGACCTGCCGGCGCGCCAATCTTTTGTGGTGGATATGGTCGCGCGTGCCGATCTGGTGAATGCCATTGCGCTCAATTCATCCATGTTCAATGGTGCGCGAGTCATTGGCCCAGCCGTGGCTGGAATTGTGGTAGCGGCCATTGGAGAAGGTTGGTGCTTCTTCGCCAATGGTGTCAGCTTTTTGGCCGTGATCGCCGGTCTGTGGATGATGAAAATGGAACGGCCACGTTTGTCCATTGAAGGATCGCCGCTGGAAAACATCATTGAGGGTTTCAGGTTTGTATCGCGTACTAGGCCGGTGCGCGCGCTCATGCTTCTACTGGCATTGGTAAGTTTTACCGCAATGCCTTATGCCGTGCTGATGCCTCTGTTCGCCGACAAAATATTGCACGGCGGCCCCAAAGCTCTCGGGTTGTTGATGGGATGCTCCGGGGTTGGCGCTTTGTGCGGCGCATTGCTTTTGGCCACGCGCAAAACCGTGCATGGATTAGGCACCTGGGTGGCGGCAGCATGTACTGCCCTGGGTGCGGTCTTGTGTCTCTTTTCTTTTTCACGGTTATTGTGGCTCTCCGCTCTTTTGCTGGTCCCCGTTGGGTTCTGCGCCATGATCCAGATGGCTTCATCCAATACCCTGATTCAGAGCATGGTGCCGGACCGCCTGCGCGGCCGCGTGATGGCGTTCTATGCGATGACTTTTATGGGAATGGCCCCGTTTGGCTCATTGCTGGCGGGCAGCCTGGCGCATAATCTTGGCGCTCCCTGGACAGTCTTTATCGGCGGCCTGGTGGCGATTGCAGGCGCAGGCATCTTCTGGACAAGGCTGCCTTCCTTACGGCCCAGTGCAAGAGAGATGATTGTGGCGCAACAGATGTCCGGCGGCACACCTGCGCAAGAGATGACAGCCAGGGTGTTTACAAAAGCCTGAAGCAATTCAAGATCAAATCTGGCGGAAGCCGGGGCTACAGCGCTTTTTTCAAGAGCGAAATCTGCGCTGAGTGATAGACCGCGTGCTGCGTGGTGCTTTGAAAAAGCCGGTAAAAATTGTAAGCCCTGCCTGGCACTGTGGCATCCAGTTGATCATCGTCAAAATTTTTGATTGCTTCAATCATTTGCAAGTGGCAGGCAAAGAGTGACTCTAGGGCTGCTTGCCATGCTTTTTCATCTGTTGCTGCTACCGGCGGCCAGTCCATTTCTTTTGGCATATTGGGCCAGGGAGGAATGGGTGTTCCGTGAACCGCCTCATAGAAGAACTTGCACCATTTCTCCAAATGCAGCACTAGTTCCCAGATAAAGTGGGCGGAAGACACCGGGCGGGCAAGCGCCTGTTCTGCCGTTACACCATCAAGTATTTGACGAAGCGATTCTCCGTACCATGCTTCACCCTGGATCGTTGCCGCAAGTTGTTCCGCGATGCGACTGCATTCTGTATTCATAACAACCAATAAACCACAAAGGACACAAAGAAGCACGAAGTTCTACATTAATTCTGGCAGAACTTGTGTTCCTTCGTGCCCCTTTGTGGTTGGATCCCGTATAGTTTATGCTCTTACGTACTTTCCGGCTTCAATCAACCGCTGGCCGATTTGCTGCGTGAGTGCGATCACGTTGAACGGCTCATGCTTCAACAGCCGGCGAAGAATGACGAGCTGCGTGCGCAACATGTCACCTTCCGCCACGGCGGCGACGACTTTCTTTGCCGCTGATTCAATCTTATCCATAGAGTGGGTAAGGCTGACCTGTGCCATGGCAACAGCGATCTGTGATTTCGCCTCACCCTGAGTTTCAATCAGCTTTTGCGTGCGCAGCACCACGGAGTCCATGGCGTAAATCTCAATCACCATGTCTGCGATGGCAGCGAGAATTTCCTGCTGCTGCTCAATGGCGGTCATGTATTTCTGCACCGCGGCCCCGGCCAGCATCAGGCCAATCTTCTTTGCGTTGCTGACCAGCGTGCGCTCGGCTGCCAGCGGCCCCTCCAGCGGCTCAGCGGAACTTGGGCCGGACATAATTTCATCGGTCAGCTTTTTGATGGCGGGCATGAGAGGCAGCTGGCCTTTCATGGCCCGCTTCAGGAGCCAGCCAGTGATGATCATGCGATTGATTTCATTGGTGCCTTCAAAGATGCGGTTTACGCGCGAGTCGCGATACGCGCGTTCCGCCGGATACTCTTCCACAAACCCATAACCGCCATAAACCTGTACGGTTTCATCAACTACATAATCCAGCATCTCTGAGCCAAAAACTTTCAGGATGGAACATTCAACCGCATACTCTTCAATATTCTTGGCAGTTTCTTTGTAAACATCAGGCGAATTCTTGTCGATCTCAGACATTGCCGCATCAATCATGCCGACCGTGCGATAGGACATGCATTCACCGGTATAAACACCCACCGCCATGTTGGCCAGCTTTTCCTGAATCAAACCAAAATCTGCCAGAGTCTTGCCGAAAGCTTTGCGCTGCTTGGCGTAAGCAATGGAATTGTTCAGAGAGTTACGCGCACCACCCACGACGCCAGCGCCGAGCTTGTAACGGCCGATGTTCAGCGTGTTAAAGGCAATCACATGGCCCTTGCCGATTTCACCGAGCAGGTTTTCTCTGGGCACGCGGCAGTCATTCAGAATGATGGGCGTGGTGGAAGAGCCGCGAATGCCCATCTTCTTTTCTTCCGCGCCAGACTGGAAGCCCGGGAACTTGCGCTCGACAATAAAGGCGCTGAACTTTTCGCCATCAACCTTGGCAAACACAATCACCACGTCGGCAAAGCCGCCGTTGGTAATCCACATTTTTTCGCCGTTGAGTATCCACTCTTTTCCATCGGGTGAGAGGACCGCCTTGGTGCGGGCGTTCATGGCATCTGAAGCCGAAGTGGATTCAGAAAGCGCGTAAGCGGCAATCAATTCGCCGGTCGCCAGCTTGGGCAGATATTTGGCCTTCTGCTCCGGGGTGCCGAAATAAACAATGGGCAGCGTGCCGATACCTGTGTGCCCGCCAAATGCCACGCTGAAGCTGCCGGAGACGGACAGGTGCTCGGCAATGATGGCGGAAGAAATCTTGTCCATATCAGAGCCGCCATATTGCTCCGGAATATCCACGTTGGCGATACCGATTTCGCAGGCCTTCTGGATCAGGCCGCGCGTCACGGCAAATTCCTTGTGCTCAATTTTCTCCACATTAGGGAGAATCTCATTGCGGGCAAACTCATCCGTGGTCTGGGCGATCTGCTGGTGCTCTTCGCTCAGGTCTTCCACGGTAAATACATCGCGGGTGGAATGCTCTTCAATCAGAAAGCTGCCACCGGCAAGTTTGGTTTTATTTGGGACTGTTGCTGTTGCCATGATTTCTCCTCTTTAACCACAAAGGACACGAAGGAACACTAAGGTTATTTCCAACCTTTGCCTTCAACCAGCCGCTTAATACCGTCCTTCAGGTGTAAAACATTGAAATTGATAATGAGACCTAACTGCTTCTTGCTGAGCTTCATGTAAGAAAGCACCTGCGCAACATGAACTCTTGAAATTTCTTCGATAGATTTCAATTCGACAATGACAAGATCATTCACCAACAGATCAATGCGATAGCCAATATCAAGTTTGATGCCGTCATAGACAACGGGCAATCCAACTTGTACTTCAACATTTAACCCAGACTTTCTTAGCTCATGGGCCAGACACGCTTCGTATGCACTTTCAAGCAATCCTGGCCCAAGAGCAGAATGCACCCTTAACGCAGCACCGATTACCGCATGGCTGATTTCTTGCGGCGTCATTGCTCTGGCGGTGGCTGCCTGTGACATAAGTTTCTCGGGCTTCTTTCCTTGGTGCCGCTTCGTGTCCTTTGTGGTTAATTCAGATTCTCAAAAATCCCCGCTGCGCCCATGCCGCCGCCGACGCACATCGTTACAATTCCGTAACGCCCATTGCGGCGCTTCAGTTCACGCAGAAGCGTTGCTGTAAGCTTTGCCCCTGTGCATCCCAGGGGATGCCCAAGCGCAACCGCGCCACCGTTCGGGTTGACCTTATTCAGATCGAGACCGCCTTCTTTGATCACTGACAAAGCCTGTGCGGCGAATGCTTCGTTCAACTCGATTACGTCAATCTGATCCAGTTTAAGACCCGCCATTTTCAGGACTTTAGGGATGGCGTAAACCGGTCCCAGTCCCATCTCTTCCGGCAAATAGCCCGCGGTGGCAAAAGCCAGCAAGCGGCCCATTGGTTGGATGCCGAGTTGCCGGGCTTTGTCACTGGTCATTACGACGGTTGCGGCAGCGCCATCTGAAGTTTGCGACGAATTGCCCGCCGTTACCGTGCCTTTGGCATGGAATGCCGGACGCAGGTTAGCCAGCGCTTGCATTGTGGTATCGGCGCGGGGGCCTTCATCGACCTTGAAGGTGATTTCCGTCCGCTTAGGCTTTGATCCGTTCGGTGTGGTGAAGCTTACCGGCACGGGCACAATCTCATCTTCAAAATTACCAGCCTGGATTGCGGCAATGGCTTTCTTGTGGCTGTTCAGTGAAAATTCGTCCGCCTGCTCGCGCGTGATACCAAAACGCTTTGCCAGGCGCTCGGCGGTAAGTCCCATGGAGAGATAAGTGTCAGGGTAGTGGTCAACCAGCCATGGATTGATGGAAACTTTGTTGCCGCCCATGGGAATCATGCTCATGGATTCCGTTCCACCGCCGATCGCAACTTCCGCGCGGCCCGTCGCCACGGAATCAACTGCCAGCGAAATTGCTTGCAAGCCCGAAGAGCAGAAGCGATTGATTGTCATGGCAGAAACTTCTACGGGCAAACCCGCGCGCAGGGAGGCAATGCGGGCCACGTTCATGCCCTGCTCGGCTTCCGGAGTGGCGCAACCAATGATGACGTCTTCAATTTCTTTTTTGTCGAGCTGCGGAATCCGCTCCAGCGCGCCCTTGATAGCGACCGCGGCCAGATCATCTGGACGCGTGGCGCGCAGCGTGCCTTTGCCTGATTTCCCGACTGCTGTACGAACCGAACTTGCTATAACAACTTCACGCATAAAAACAGCTCCTAGCTACTAGCCATTAGCTCCTAGCCTTTGGCTTTGTACCGCCCCTATGGGGCTCAAGTTCTCTTTACTACTCTTTTCCACCCTTCCGGCTTCGCATTCGCTCGCCTCAGGGTGGGCTAACTTCTTGTCGCGCCTCCGGCGCTGGATTCCATTTTGCTGTCATCACTGGCCAATCACTTTCAAATTCGGACTTCAATGCACTTCGTTCTAAATTATTGCGGCGTTGGACTGGCTGTTGCCGTCGGTGCCAGTGTTGCG
>DASRCD010000826.1:0-9662 GCA_035653315.1 Candidatus Angelobacter sp. | reverse complement strand
GTGACCTCGGGAAGTAACGCTGCTTACACTCTTACGGTCAACAATCTGGGACCAAGCTTTGCCCCGCAGGTCACAGTCATTGACTTTGTGCCGACAGGAGCAACGTTCGTTTCCGGATCGCCCAGCCAGGGCGCATGCAGTTTGCTGGGATCTCAATTCCAGTGCAATCTTGGTGGGATTGTTTCAGGCGGAAGCGCAACAGTTACGGTAACGCTGAACGTGACTGCGGCAATCACAAACACTGCGACAGTCAATGCCAATGACGCCACGGGCAACCCTGTTCCCGATCCTTCTCCTGTGAATAACACTGCAAATTTCAGCACCTCTGTTGTTCCACCACCAACTACCACTGATCTTCAGGTGACTGGATCGCCGCAGAATGGAGGCCCAACCTCTGGACCAACAACAACAGATACGTTCACCTGGCAAATCAGGAATGCGCAAAACCAGGCTGCAAACCTGGTTACATTTACCGCTACTCTGCCCGCAGGATTGCCATTTGCTTCGCTTACAACAAGCGCAGGTAGTTGCACGGCCCCGGCGGTAGGCAATGTGGGAACCATCACCTGCAATGCCGCAAGCATTGCAGCAGGCCAGGCAATGATTGTGACTGTAACCGTAAATGTTCCGGCAGCGGGTACTTTCAGTACTACAGGACACGCTGTATTCAACGGAACTGACACCAATACACCAAACAACACGTTCACCGTAACCATCAACGCAAAATAGCGGGCAAGAGAAAAGCCGGGAAGCATCTTACGCTTCCCGGCTTCTTGATGTTCAGTTCAAATTACTTCGGTTGTAGAGGGGTGTCTGCGGAGCTTTTAGGATTCGCAGCATGACTGCCTGAAGCATTGAGTTGGCTGGCCGGCATCCAGCCTGAAGCCGGCGCTTGTCCCAGATATTGCTCATTGTAGTCAATCTTGATCGCGCTGGCGCTTTCCTGCTTCTCCTGATGCTGTTTGATAATGGCGCGCGTGATCTCGTCTTTTGCTTGCTCCTGGGTCAGCGTTTCACGGCCTTCGAGCTTGAAAATAATAAATGCCGATGATTGCTCGATAACTCCGGATACTTCACCTGGCTTTAAAGCGAAAAGCTGCTTTTCCTGCTCCGGAGCAAATACCCCGTGCCGTACAGGCGCCATCTTGGTGGTTGGAGGGTTTTTCAGTCCCAGGGTTTCAAAGGCATCTTTCTGGAGTGCCTCCAGGTCCTCGCCTTTAGCAGCGCGATCATGAATTTCGTCGGCAACTTTTCGCGCTTTCTCCGCAAACTCCTCATCTTTCAAGTTGTTCACGTTATAGCGCGGAAGAGTAACCCGGCGTACCGTTAATTCTTCAAATTTGCCGGGATTGTCTTTGTAGTAGGACTGGATTTCTTCCGCGGTGACCTTGCTTGCTTTTTCCTGCATCATGGCCCTGTACATATCACCCATGGCGCGCATGCGGGCCAGGCGCATGACTTCGGCAAACCTGGGGTCTTTTTCAACTCCGGCTTTTTTTGCCGCCTCATAGTTCAGTATGGTGTTGGCATATCCTTCAGCAACACTGCGTTTCTGCATTGGCAGCAATGCCGGGCCAATTGCATTCAGCCCATTCACAACAACATCAAATTCCTGTTTATTAACCACTCTCGTGCAGGAGTCAGTTGCCTTCCCCGTGCCCAGATTTGCACAAGAAGCATGGATTGTAATCACTGGCTCAGAACTGGCACTACTTGTTGAGCCTTTTGAATCACTAGCTGAAGCTGGCTGTGTCTTGCTTACCGGCTTGGTTGGTTGAGTAGTCGATGATGTCTGCATTGCAGCCGCGCTTGTAGCCAGCAGCAATACAGTCATAAAAAAACGAAGCATAGTTACATCCCTTTCCGCGCAAAGAGAAGCTGAGAAATTTTGGCAATCGTACCATAGCTCTCATTTGAAATTACTTAAAAGAAATTAGGCCTTTTGGGCGTGTTGTATGCAGAAAATAGGCCAGTGCAGATGAAAAACATTGCATTCAATCCAGAGTAGATGCAATATGCAAAAAGTCTTTGAATAGCATTCAGCCTCGATTCAGGATGAATTGCGGCTCCTCAAAAAGTCGAAACAGTCTACAATCCCGCCAGATTAAATTTTTTAATGTTTGTTTAATGTAGCTTTAATCCCGAAAGCGCATTTTTCTCATGCGTCGAAATAAGGTTTTGCGCTTATCTTGGCGTTCTGGAGCAGTGGTTGATTTTGCGGGCTGCTGCGCTGGATGTGACGAAGGGTACTTTCCCTACCAAAATCGACGGTAATCGGGCACGGCGCTAGTTGGTAGCTGAACGACAGGCTGGCGTAGGGTTGCTCTATCTCTATTTGTCCCCAAATCCAGTCTTAAACGGAAACTCAGCACCACAAAGGTTAGGCTGGCTGCGGCGGCTCGCTCCAAAGACATAACACGTTCAATTGTCCCCGTCTTCCTTTCCTTTGTTGAATCGGAACTGGCACATGGTTGGCTGCGCGCTGGCCGTGCGGCCCTGAAGAACGCCCATGAGAAAGCATGCACAGACGCGTGGCCAAAGGCGGCGCCGTGCAGCTGACTCCAATGCTAATCGTTCCTGAAGCCCGACGCTTCTGAACGGGAAAGACGGATTACTTATGAAAATATCCCCTGCGACACAGTATTCACGGCCTGCAGCCCGCAAGCTGACCATAAGCCTCAGTTTACTGTTTGTAATGCTGCTTCTTGCGTTCGCCGTATCAGCGAATGCGCAGAACGTAACCCAACTCAATGTGCCAACAACCACGCAGTTATGGGCAGGAACACAGGATTGGAACCAGTTTGGTCTCTCTTCTGTTACCGCACCAACCGCCGGCGTTGTGCTTTCTGGTTCAGCCATCAGTTCTTTCACCGGACAGCCTGTGCGGCACCTGTGGTATGGCGATGCCAGCAACGGCCTTTGCCGTGTTGACCCTGAAATCGACGATCCGGATTTGACTCAACCGTCGCCTGGTATTGGTCGTTTCAATAACATTGAACGCACCTGCGTCGGCTTTATTCAGGCCGGTGGCTTTGTACCGCAACAGCTGACATTTGATGCCAGCACCAACACCATCTATGCAGCCGATGAACCGCGTACTGCCAACGGTGTTATCCGTCTCCATTTTGATCCGACCGGTGACAATGGGCAGGGTGCGATTGATCCCATTCACGTTGAATCTTTGATGGGCAATGATTCAGCCAGAAACGGCGCGGGTGGATGCCCGGTTGTAACTGACCCCCGCAGCGGCGCTACTCCGGTCCAGATGTTTGCCATTACTCTCGGCCCCGATGGCAGCCTCTACATTGGTTGGGCACGCAATGGAACGATTGCCCGCATCAACAATCCTGCTACTTTTGATCCCAGCAGCGATGCCGATTGCGCCAGCATTCAGGTGCCAATCTTCGCGGCCGATGCAAGACTCGGCGCAGGTGGAGCAGCCGGCCACACCTTTGGTCTGGCCTGGATTGGACACACGCTCTTTGGCGCTGACAACATCAGTCCATGGTTTAAAGAAAATGCTGACCAATGCTTAAACCCGGCAAACGGTAATCAGGTTTGCGGTCCAGTCCAGGGAATCGGCACAGAAATTCTTGGCGCCTTTGCTCCTGGCCCACAGGCTGGAATCGTCAGCGACTTCACCTATAACGGCCCTAACACCTCGTATCCTGGGAACTCATTATTCGCTGCATCTCTGGGTAGCGTTGTCAGGGTAGGCAATGCCAGTGATGTGAATAATCTGTCAGTGACCCCGCAGTTTGGCGGCTCATTCTGCTTTATCACCGGCGTTTCAGTAGATACCAGCAATCTGGCTAATGAAACCATCTTTATCGGTTCTGATTGCACACAGGGCTCCATCAACGGCGCAGGCGCAATCTGGAAAGTAACGCCTCAGCCTCCAGCCGGCGCGCCCCCAGCAACACCGGGCGCACCTACCGCAGCGAATGCAACACCGGGCAGCGCTGCCGTGGGCACAGCGATTGTGAGCTGGATCCCCGGTTCTAATGGACAGGCGCTTACCAGCTTTGTGGTTCGTACAGTGCTTGCTTCTGATGGAACTACCCCAGCGGTTCCAGATGTGACAGTGAATCCCGCTGCGAATGGGGTTCCGCCCAATTCAGTCCAGATCACCGGTTTGCCAATTGGCGTACCTGTAGAATTCCTGGTTGCTTCTGCGAATAGCTTTGGCACCAGCCAATTCTCAGTGCCTAGCGCCGCATTCACGGCGTTTGTGCCAACAGCCCCCAGCCAGCCTCAGTTTGTTGTTGCCACGGCAAGCAATGCGTCAGCTCAGGTTGCATGGTCAGCTCCAGCCAGCAATGGCGGTCTGCCGATCACCAGCTACACGGTTTCTGCTCTGCTGAATGGCACAACTCCTGCAGGAAACGTGACTGTCCCTGCAAGCCAGACGGGTGTGAACTTCACTGGTTTAGTCAATGGCTCCATCTACAGCTTTACAGTTGTGGCCACCAATGCAGCAGGTAATTCTCAAGCCTCGGCAGCTTCTAACCAGGTGCAGCCGACAGCTCCGAAGATTGCGGACATCGCAATCAGCATGAGTGCGCCATCATCAGTGAATGCTGGCTCATTTGTGACCTTTACCATGGCGGTTACAAACCTCGGTCCCGGCAACGCCGCAAACGTAACAGTTTCTGACACGCTGCCGGCCCCGCTGGTTTCCTTCAGCACAACCCAGGGCGCATGCTCTGCGGTTGGCAATGTGTTCAGCTGCACACTTGGTGCAATGAATGCCAATGCAGTGGCGACGGTGAAAGTGACCGTGGCTGCTGGAACCACGGCGATCACTAACACTGCGACCGCAAAGATCAGCGACCCAGTGGTTACCGATCCCAGCTCAGCAAACAACAGCGCCAGCGCCACCACAAATATCAACTCAGGCGGCTCTGCCGTCAGCGCTGATATCCAGGTGACCGGCTCCGCCAACAATGGCGGCCCGGCCGTTGGCTCAAGCGTTCTGTTTACCTGGCAGGTCAAAAACAACACCGGCAACGTTACAGCTCCGAACGTTACATTTGAAGTTACATTGCCGGCGTCATTCAACCTGGTTCCTGGCAGCTTGAGCACCAGCATTGGCGGTTGTTCCATCAATGGCCAGACGCTGGATTGCACAACGGCCAGCCTGGCTGGCGGCACAACAATGCTGGTAACTTACAGCGTTACGCCGACCCTGGCCGGTTCATTCACCTCCACAGGAACGGATACGTCCGGCGCGAAAGTGCTCAACGCGGCGCACACCACGTTCCCCGTAACCATTCAACCCAAGTAATACTCTGTTGAATTACCGGGACGCCAACCAGCGTCCCGGTAGTTCACAACATTGAGTGATCAGGTAAGAAGCACGAAATGATTGCTCAAGATTTTTCAGTAGTGGGGATCTCAGGAACGAACAGGGTGCGCAACAAGACCTTGAAGCAATGCTGAGTTTCTTAGTCTTCCTGCAAGACAATGGCTGTTTCCCTGTTTCGACGGACAGGCTTTTGCGAAACCGCCTTGGAGTGCCGGAGCGCGGAGGTTGGGTAATTCCCCGCTAGATTACCCAACTTCTTTCTTTTATCTTCCGCTAAATTCTCAGCAACTTTCTGCGAACTTCCTTAATAAACAGTGCACAAATTTGCAGGATTCAACGCTCAATTTCTCGCTAAACCAATTATTTGAATCT
Organism: Candidatus Angelobacter sp.; assembly: GCA_035653315.1. Classification (GTDB taxonomy): domain Bacteria; phylum Acidobacteriota; class Terriglobia; order Terriglobales; family Acidobacteriaceae; genus Angelobacter. The sequence goes on along the minus strand of DASRCD010000826.1, from coordinate 3,982 downwards.
TTAATGTTATTTTAATGATACCGCCTTCCTCCCACCCGCATATTCGGAACACCTTCAGAAGAGAACGAGCGCTTTCGCCATTTGCTTTCCAGCTTGTCCGTGAGCGCAATTCCTTGAACGGAAGTTTGGATTGCCAGTCATGATGGCTGCAGGATAATCATCAGTCTTTTAGCAGACACCTGAAGTCAAGATTCCTAGAAGTGTTTGGGCGGCAGTTTAGAGTGACTATGCAAAAGTTGGAGAAACACATCGCACCAGAATCTCAAGGACCGAGCGGCCCAGCCTTAAACTACTATCCATCCTCATGCTTAAGAAGCACACCTCCTGCTAATCGAAATCAAAATTTTGTACAGATTCCTGGAGCGCGGCCAGGATGTTCCGAAAACTCGCTTTATAGATTGCGAGGCCTTGAAGTTGGGTAATTTGCATTTCAATATGTAACTTACCCAACTTCCCTTTTATTGCGCATTCCGCGCGGATAAATCTACTGCGCCTCACAAAGCTGCGTATCTTCATCTTTCTTGATTATTCCTACCTGCGATTCTCTATGCTTCAGGTTGATTTATTTCAATCAACGTGAGGGATTTTTTTCCAAATCTATTCTTAATGAATTTAATCCGCGTTTAATTGGGCCTTAATCTCGGAAGCAGATTCTCTATCCATCGACGGCTTTGATGTTCTTCCGGGTCATCTCACGCGCTGGTCAGATTTCAACGACCGGTTCCCGCTAATCATCAAGACTGAAAGATATTTTTTCAGGACTCCAGGGTGGACCGTCGGTGCAACGCCAAATAGGCAGTTGTGGATCATCCATGGCAAGCGTGTACACCCCGGCTCCTTAGCGTGAAATTCCGCAAGCAATAGCCCCGCTTCCCATCTTTTAACGATCCGCTGCCACTTGGTTGCTTCATTAACCCAGGCGCGTGCACCTCATCCACCAACAGGAATGAATTTTGATGTAGCGGAAAAGACTCCGCCCAAAACAATGTTTTCAATATCCCCCGAGGGCAATTGGTCTCCGGATGGAAAGGACGATGCAATGGCAACTCTATTGGAAAAAGCACCTGTAATTTCTGAGAAGCCCTGGATTCATGTGCGGGCCATGCTGGCCGCAAAGGTTTGGGTGGGGCAGGCTCTTTTCTCGATTACATGGAATGCCGCTGCAATGAATGGGCGGCAATATCTGGCCTAGGCAATTAGCGTAATGAAAACAAATCAATGTGTGGAAAGGAGGCGAGCGAAGAAAATTTTGGATGTACTCCTTAATGTGATCTGCATGAAGCGGGTAATTTGAAGGCCCCCTCTCTGCCGGCAAGTTACCCAACTTCACTAAAAATTTGAGCGTTAAGTTTGTGGATGCGCTGCCGCACAAAAACTGGCGCATGGATGTATGAAATTTTTATATGGCAATCATAAGATTCCTGGAGCGCGGCCAGGATGTTGTAGCACAAACTTAATTGCATTTTGCACGATGTTGAAGTTGGATAATCAGCAAGCTGTAATCGCTGAGAATCCAACTTCTTTTTTTTGCATGCAGCGGAGGAATCACTCCAATCCACTTACGCTATTCCTATCACGCTTGTTAAAACTTTTAATTTACTTCTAATTCCTTTTTAACCTGTTCAGCAGATTCTGCTGAAGTCGACGGCTTTGATGTCTTCCGGGTCATCTCACGCGCTGGTCAGATTGCAACGACTGGTCTCCCGCCAAAACATCAATACCTGAAAAGATATTTTCAGGACTCCTGGGTGGACCGTCGGTGCAACGGCCTGATAGGCAGTTGATAGCAGTGAAAGGCGAGTTACACCCGGCTTCCTAAGCGTGATGCCATCAAAGTAACAATACTTCCCTTTCAAGCACTATCAATCGCCAACGGTTGTTTCTTTTTTAGATTCCCAAGAGCGCGTGCACCTTACCTCCATCCACGGAAATTGAGTTTTGAATTGCGCCGGCGTTTCTTTATCAGAGAAATTAACGCGCGGTCAATAACCACTGTATTTCCCGAAAGCGTTTTGCTTCCGGACGGGAGGATGCAATGTTGGATCTTAAAGGCTCCACTGAGGGCAATGTTTCCACATCACACAGGCCCTGGATCAATGTTTTAGCCGGTCTAATCAGCAGACTATGCGCCTCCAAAGTTTGGATGGTGCTGGCAATTTTCAGCGAGATGCTCCCGCCTGCCGCCCTGGCGCAAACACAAGTGCCTTTTGCCACCGGTGTAACCGAGCCTATCGGCGGTCTGGTATTGAGCGGCACCGCAATTAATCCTGCTACGGGCAATCCTTATCGCCATCTTTGGACCACCGACCAGGCGGGCTTTGGCATGTGCCGCCTTGATCCTGACGTGGAAACGCCTGGACCGCATACCATTAACGTTAGCACCTGTGTCCCTACCGTGGGTGGTGTTGCTTTTAAGCCGGGACAACTGGCATACGATCCAGAATTGAACAACATTTATGCCGTTGATCTTCAGGCAAAGACACAGGGTGTATTCCGGCTGCATTACATTCCCAATGCCGATGGCGGCCAGGGCATGCTTGATCTTTTGCATCAGGAAGTGCTGGGCGGCAACAATGCCATTGGACACAATGGCTTGCCGGGCTGCGGAATCGCCGGCAATGTGCCGAATTCAGCAGTGTTGGGCCCTGATGGCAATCTTTATATCGGCTTTAAGCGCAGCGGAAATATCCTCCGCGTAAATGCGCCACAGACCGAACCATTGCCGTGCGACAACGTGGAAACTATTGGCACCACGGCGGACCAGATCAAGAATTTTGGCTTGGGCTGGATTGGACATGATCTTTATGGCGGCGATGGCCTGGCCTTATGGACTATTCCCAACGCAGACCAGTGTTTGACGCCGCAAAATAATCTGGCCATTTGTCATGGAACCAGCATCTTCTCCGCGCAAACTCCTGCGCCAACATTTGTGATGACCGACCAAATGTATCCGGCAACCAACGGAACAAATATCTTCGTCGGGAATGCGCCGAATATCACTCTGGTCAACACAGTCACGCTCCAGATCACCCCGAACTATGCCACAGGATTCAACTTTCTAAATGGCATGACGCTTGATCCTACGAACATGGTGCTCTACGTCACCGATGACCCCACCGCCGGCAAGCTTCCGGCACAGGGACGCTGGTTCCAGGTAGGTAATGGTGTTTCCAATATGGGCAATGCCGGAACGTTGACGGAATTCGCGTCTGGAGTCACTGCGCCAATCGGCGGATTAGTCCTGACTGGGACGGCGATTAACCCCGCAACGCAAAAGCCATATCGTCATTTCTGGACAAGTGACTCCGGTGGTCTTGGATTGTGCCGCCTTGATCCTGATATGGACGCACCTGCCCCGCATACCATCAATCCCAATACATGCCTGGCAATTGTTGCAGGCGTTGCTTTCAAGCCGGGCGAACTGGCGTTTGATCCAATTCTGAACAATATCTATGCGGTTGATATGCAGGCGCTCACGCAGGGGGTTTTCCGTCTGCATTATTTGCCCAATGGAAACGGTGGTCATGGCGCAATTGATCCGCTGCATACAGAGGTTCTCGGCGGAAATCCCGCGGCCCCGCATCAGGCCGTTCCAGGTTGCGGCATTCCGGGAAATATTCCTGATTCAGCCGTGCTGGGGCCGGATGGAAATCTTTATGTCGGATTCAGGCAGAGCGGAAATATTCTGCGGATTATCGCTCCGCAAACCGAACCTCTGCCCTGTGAGAACGTATTGGTAATCGGTACTACGCCGGACAACAAAAAAGATTTTGGGCTTGGCTGGGTAGGCCATACTCTCTTTGGCGGCGATGGCACGTCAGCCTGGATCATGGAAGGCGCGGACACATGCTTCACCTCATTCAATCCGCAGCCATGCCAGAGCAATAACATTCTCACCGCGCAAACCGCAGCGCCAACCTATGTGATAACAGACCAATTCTATCCATCGCTGAATGGAAGAAATCTTTTTGTCGGCAAACCG
>DASRCD010000825.1:0-2724 GCA_035653315.1 Candidatus Angelobacter sp. | reverse complement strand
ATGGTCGCCGTGAACCCTGTGATATCAAGCACCGCAGCACCTTCTCCAATCACAGTTAATCCATCGCCTGTATCCTTTACTACTGTTCTTGCTAAATCCTGAGGATCAACAAGAGTATCAACTCTCTGAGATCCTTGATTGTTGGAATCCTTAGACGAAACTCCTAATAAAGTTCTAAAGAATGCTTCAAGTCCATTATCTTCATTATGGCTGCTCCCACCGCCTCCACCAGAACATTTTTTGAAGCCGCTGCAAACCCAACGATTGTAGACTTCCCAATAATGCCCATTTGCATCTGCTCGGCTCGCTGGATTTCCTCCTACATATCCATATAAATTCAGGGATTGCGGATCACTAAAATTCGCATATGGTACTGGCACTGGCGTAGCTGACCAATCGGCGCTCACCCAGCGCCCTAATCCTCCTGAATAATATCTGGCACCAAAATAGTCGAGACCAGTCTCTGAGTCCCGTTCTTTGCCGGTGAATTTGTAGTGATTGGAGTCATTATTGGTGAACTGAAGCTCCCCACCCCAGGGATAATAATCCGATTCAGCTTTAATCACGCCAGAAGCGTCGGTAATGACCGACGCTGTTTTTAGATGGTCGGAGAAATAATAGAACACCCCACCCGCGCCGTTCACGCCATCTCGGCGGGCAATACGCTCTCCGCCAAAGAACACATATTCGGACTTTAGCGTTCCAGCTAAGTCGCTTTCAGCGACAATGCCCGGCGACATGTACCAATAGAGCGTCCCATTTGCAGCAAGATTCCCATTGGATTTGCGCACCCGGTTGCCATCGCTGTCATACGTGTACGTGTAACCGTTAGCGCCGGTAATGCGGTTTTCCTGATCAAATGCATAGTGCAGGTTGGCAGTTGCGTCAAAGGTCATATTGCCGGCAGCGTCGTATTGATAATCCACACCTGAGCCATGAATCCAGTTGTGCACGTCTGCGGTGACGCTCAGGTTCTCCGCGCCGCACTTGGTGATGCTCTTTTGCAACAGATTACCCCAGGCATCGTAGCTGTAGCTGTTGCCCCAGTACCTGGTCTTGCCGTTGACTGTGGCAGCAGCACAGTCAGTTCCCGCGTTTTGCGCCGAGGTCAAACGATTTAACGCATCATATGCAAACGTCTGGTCACGGTCACGATCACGATAGTTGTAAATGCCAAACACATTGCCATTGTCACCATTACCCGCATGGAAGTCATAGCCAATGGAATACACCGTCTGGCTCGGCGCTGAAGCCGACATGTTTACCGGCTGCAAACGTTTGTTGTAGCTAAATGCGCTGGTAATTCCGGCAAAGCCTCCGCTGTTGCCGCTGATGAAGCCTGTGAGTGAGCCATCCGGACCGTAAGTGCCGCCGGTTACATAGTTGATCCCGTTTGCGCTATCTACTGCTGAAACCGTTCTGCCCGCCGAATCCGGCGTGTACGTTACCGCCGCTCCGCTGGGATAATGCAGCACCTTCAGTGATCCATCCAGGTTGTATTCGTAGCTCAGGGTCTTTGAGATCGCCGCATTATTCGCTCCTGTCAGCGTTCTCGTCTCAGTCGCCAGTCTTCCCAGCACGTCATACGAGTAACTCGCCGTGCCCGCCTGGTCGGTCATGGAGACTAGCTTGCCTTTGGCATTTGCGCCTGAGTCATACGAGTAGCTCACCACCGGCGATGGCAACGGACAGCTCTGCGCGCCGTAACCCTTGCCTGTGATCCTGTGCAGTTCGTCATAACAGTAGCTCACCGTCTGCATGGCCGTGCCCGTCTGGTTCGCCGCAGGCGAGGTCTTCTGCAACAGGTTTCCATCCGCATCATAGCTGTAGCTGATGGTGCCTGACTCAGGATTGTTCGCTGTCAGCAAGCGCGATAATGAATCGTAGGTGAACCGACGCACCCGCCATGGACTCGTCGCATCAGAAGCTGGCGAAGCACTGCATCCTGTTCCGCTCGTTGCAGTGCCGTGCTGCTCCACGCACGTCAGGTTCCCCAGCGCGTCATACTGGTAGAGCGTACGCATGGCAAATCCCGGATCAGCCGCTGAAATCGCCGTACTCGTTTGCCACAATGCATGGTTCGGGGTCACCGTACGGTCATAGAGCACTAAATTGCCGTCTGCCTGCAACAAGAGTTCAAAATGCCCGTTAGGTGAAACAAAGCATTGTCCCGCCCCCAGCATTCCTGTCAATCCCGTACCCGTGCCGACATCGCAGCCAGGGTGGGCCAATACTGTCCCATAAAACTGCCCATTCGATGTCCCGCTGTTCCATGCCGATTTGTAAATGACGATCCGGCCGTCATCTTCCATGTCCAGCCGTTCCGCAAACGACCCAGCGGTTCCGCTGCTCCACAGCGCCACGCCATTGCTGGCATACACTACAAAGTTGCCGTCGGTCTGCAAAGTGGCATAAGCCCCCGGATGTCCCGCCGTGTTGGCTCCCCAAGTGCCAGTGCCGTGAGCAATGTCATAAATATAGAAATTTCCGCCCGGATCCATATAGAGGAGGTACTGGCCATGCGGAGAAACGATGCACTGATTGGCATTGATCCTGCCCCCCGCGATTAGATACGTTCCAATGCTGCACGTTTGGACCGGATACGAACCCACTGTGGGTGCAGCATAGGTTCCAGCGAACCACTTAAAGATATAGAGCACCAGATTGCCGTCATCCTGCATGAAAATAGAGCTGGCATTGGTCCCGCTGGTGCCCGTGCTCCAC
>DASRCD010000824.1:0-2089 GCA_035653315.1 Candidatus Angelobacter sp. | reverse complement strand
TGAAGGGCTGGAAGTTTAAGTACCTGCAGGACGTGGAGTGCCCGGCCGAGCTTCCCATTGAAATGACGGCGTTCAAAACGCAGCAGGCGCGCTGGGCCAAGGGGCTGATCCAGACCGGCAAAAAGATTCTGCCCAAGGTGTTTAAAAGCGATGTGCCGTTCCGCATTAAGCTGGAAGCGTTTTATCATCTAAGCGCGAACCTGAGCTATCCGCTGATGATTGTGCTTTCAACGCTGCTCATGCCGGCCATGATTATCCGCTCATTCGGCGGCTGGTTCCAGATGCTGATCATTGACCTGCCATTGTTCCTGGCATCCACGTTTTCCATTTCCAGCTTTTATCTGGTTTCACAAAAAGAGCTTTTCCCACGGCGCTGGCCGCGCACGTTCCTGTTCCTGCCGTTTCTTATGGCGCTGGGCATTGGACTAACACTTACCAATACGCGCGCGGTAATGGAAGCGCTGTTCGGGATCAAGTCGTCTTTTAAGCGCACGCCGAAATATCGCGTGCAATCCAAGGCGGACAAGGCGCTGGGGCAAAAATATCGCCGCAGGCTGGGGATTGTGCCTTGGCTGGAGTTGCTGGTGGGCTCTTATTTTGTAGGTATGTGCCTGTACGCCTTTACCAGCGGAAATTACTGGACGATCCCGTTTCTGCTGCTGTTTGTGCTTGGGTACTGGTACACCGGGCTTATGTCACTGCTGCAGGGCAGGTTTGAGCGGCGTGGCGATGGCGCGCGAGAACCGCATACTAAGCCATTCCCGGTGGGCGTCTAAGAGCTTTTTCGGGCTTTTTCCGGCAACAGCTCTGGTATGCTACCGGAAATGCTCATGAAGGCTTTATATGTGTTGCTGGCGCTCTCCATGGCTGCTGTGATTTGGGCTGTGGGCGCAATGGTCTGGCGCTTGCGCTGGCACCTGAAGAACCCGCATGTAACGCCGCCAACTCCCAAATTTGAAACCCAATCCATTGAGATCCGGCCTGAACATGGGCCGGTGGAAAAAGCGTAACTCTGTTTAAGTTTGCAGCCGCGCGGTAAAAATGTTTTAACACTGGCGCGTGTTGACTGTCCGCATTGCGGGCAAGAGTATTGTAGGATTCTGATATGCCATCTGTTTCAACTGCTATTCGCGAAATCACCGTGGCCCATAGCCCGGACTCTGACGACGCTTTCATGTTTTATGCGCTGGCCACGAACAAAGTCCGCGTGCCGGGACTGAAATTCACGCATACCCTTACTGACATTGAAACGCTGAATCGCAAGGCCATGGAAGGCTTTTATGACGTGAGCGCCATCTCTTTCCATGCTTATCCTTACGTGCAGGATAAATACGCGCTGATGCCGTGCGGTGGAAGCGTGGGCGAGCAATACGGTCCCATGGTGATTGCGCCGCGTATGATCAGTCTGGAAGACCTCAAGCGCATGCGGGTTGCGGTGCCTGGCACCATGACCACGGCGTATCTTGCGCTGAAACTCTTTGCCCCCAAAATTGAGACCACCGTTGTGCCGTTTGACCAGATCATCCCGCAGGTGATGGCAGGCAAGCATGAGGCAGGATTAATCATCCATGAAGGCCAGCTCACCTATGAACGCTCCGGGCTGGCGCGCATTCTTGACCTGGGCAAGTGGTGGCATGAGCAGACCGGCTTGCCGCTTCCGCTGGGCGGAAATGCCATTCGTCGCGATCTGGGGCCGGAGTTGATTACACAGGTTACCCAGGCGCTGCGTGACAGCATCCAGTATGCGCTGGACCATCGCGAGCCTGCGCTGGCTTATGCCATGCAGTTTGCGCGTGATCTTGACACACAATTGGCGGATCGCTTTGTGGGCATGTATGTGAACGAGAGAACAATTGATTACGGCGAAGATGGCAAAGAAGCCATTGTGCGCCTGCTGGATATGGGCTACCGGGCAGGCATTATTCCGCATCAGCCGCACGTGGAATTTGTTTAAGCTCGATTCCAAAAAATAAATGGGACGCGTAACTCATAGGCGCGTCCCATTTTCAATTGGTTAATATCTATCGCGACCACCGCCACCACCACCGCGATTGCCGCCACGGCCGCCACCGCCGCCGCGGCCAAATCC
>DASRCD010000823.1:0-4382 GCA_035653315.1 Candidatus Angelobacter sp. | reverse complement strand
GGCAAATTAATTTAGATCGCAAACGTCCAAGCATTTTACTGCTGCATGCCCCAGTGCGTTTGCAAATGAGCGAGGAAGCGGGAATTTCTCTTCAGCTTTCCGGGCATACCCACGGTGGACAATTTTTTCCCGGCACGCTGATTGGAAAGCGTGTTTGGGGCAGGTTCAACCATGGGCTGCAATCATTTGGGAAAATGCTGGTGTATGTGACTTACGGCGCGGGAACCTGGGGTCCGCCCATGCGGATTGGAACAAAGCCTGAAGTAGTGCTGATCACATTCGTATAACAGGATAGAATTTCCTTTTGGCCACAAATCCAAAACCCGGACAGCAGGGCCGCGTGTTTTTGATGGATAGCATGTCTTTCATCTTCCGCGCCTACCACGCCATGGCACGGCAGCGCCCGATGTCCACCAAAAAAGGCGTGCCCACGGCGGCCACTTATGTTTTCGTCAACATGCTGCGCAAGCTGCGCGCGGATTTCAATCCGGAATACCTGGCTGCTGTCTTTGATGTAGCAGGGCCAACATTCCGCGGCGAACAGGCCAAGGCGGTTACTTCCGTCCGCAAGTTTGATATCAAGACGCAGACGTTCAAGGAAGTTGAATACCAGGGCTACAAGGCACAGCGCACGGAAATGCCGCATGATCTGGCGCAGCAGGTGCCTTATATCCGCCGCGCGTTGGAAGCATACCGCATTCCCATTCTTGAGTCGCAGGGTTTTGAGGCTGACGATGTGATTGGCACGCTCAGCCGCAAAGCGGCAGAGCAGGGCTATCAAGTCTTTGTGGTTTCCAGCGATAAAGACATGCTCCAGCTGGTGAATGACAAAATCTGCGTGCTCAATCCGCCCAAAGACAATTTGGTTTGCGACTCCGACAAGGTAGAGGAAATTCTGGGTGTGCGTCCCGAGCAAGTGATTGATGTAATGGCGCTGCGCGGCGACTCCATTGACAATATTCCCGGCGCTCCGGGCATCGGCGACAAAGGATCGGTGGAGATCATCAAGCGCTTTGGCACGCTTGATAATGCCCTGCAACATGCGGAAGAAGTGGAGCGCAAAACATACCGCGAATCGCTCCTGAATAATAAAGACACCATTCTCTGGAGCAAGCAGCTTGTCACCATTGACCAGAATGTTGCCATAGAACTTGATCTGGAAAAAATGGTGGCTGGCGAACCGGATACGGAAGCCCTGCGCGCTCTTTTTAACGAGCTTGAGTTCACTACGCTCTTAAAAGAGTTGCCGGTGGCTGAAGTCCGTGAAACCGACTATCGCGATCTGACGGCTGAAGATTTAAAAACATTGCGCAAGGCGAAATCTCCGCTGGCCATTGCCTTTGAGTTTGCCGCGCCTGTAGTAACGGAAGAAGAAGAGCCGGAAGAAACAAGCGAAAAATCAGGCGATCTGTTTAGCGCAACGCAGCCAGCGGCACAAGCGAATGCACTGGGGCCGCTCAAACTGGCGCTTTCCGCAGAGGCGGGCAAGGCATTTCAAGCAACGCTGAACGACGATGCGCTGTCCGTAGAGATCAAAGCGCTGCTAAGCGATCCTGCGATCCCCAAAATCGTCCATGATTATAAAACCGCGTTGCGCGCGCTTACGGCCCATAAGGTTGAGCTTGCCGGCGTTCGCGATGAACCGATGCTTTTCTCCTACATCATCAATCCCACATATACAAAGCACTCCCTGGCGGAGATTGCGGTGCGCAGTTTTAACCTGAATTTATCGGCCTCTGTAGCGGAAGCGGCGGATTTAACCGGGCGCATGGCGCCGGTGCTGCGCAAGGAAGTGGAAGCCGCCGGGCAAATGCCGCTCTATGAACAGATTGATTTGCCGCTGGCTCCGGTGCTGGTGCGCATGGAGGAAGCCGGGGTCAAGATTGATTGCGGAATGCTGGGGCAGCTTTCCATTGATCTGGAAAAGCAATGTGGTGACAAGGCACGCGAGATCCACGAGAAGGCCGGGACCACGTTCAACATCAACTCGCCCAAGCAACTGGCCAAGGTACTTTTTGAAGACTTGAATCTGCCGCGTCCGGTGAAGTATGGAAAAGGCAAAACAACTTCCACCGCAGTGGATGTGCTGGAAGACCTGGCGGAAGCGCATGAGGTGCCTCGGCTGGTGCTGGATTACCGCCAGCTTTCCAAGCTGAAGAGCACGTATGTTGATTCGCTGCCACAGTTGATTGACCCAGCCACAGACCGGGTACATACCACCTTTAACCAGACCGGAACCACCACAGGACGCCTTTCATCCACGAACCCGAATTTGCAGAATATTCCCATTCGCACAGAATTGGGGCGCGAGATCCGCGCGGCGTTCATCGCGGAGCCGGGCCATGTGCTGCTCTCGGCGGATTATTCGCAAATTGAACTTCGCCTGCTGGCACACTTTTCAGAAGATACGTTGCTGACAGAAGCTTTCCGGCAGGGAGAGGACATTCATTCTCTTACCGCATCGCAGGTTTTTGGTGTGCCACCCATGCTGCTGGATGCCGAGCATCGTCGCCGGGCAAAGGCAGTGAATTTCGGGATTGTGTATGGCCTTTCGCCGTTTGGATTGTCGCAGCAGCTTGGGATCGAACAGCGCGAAGCGAAAAAGTTTATTGATGCCTATTTTGAAAAGTATGCCGGAGTGCGCAGGTTTATTGACCGCGTGCTGGAAGAGACGCGCCGCGAGCAAGCAGTAAAGACTTTATTTGGGCGCACGCGCCCCATTCCTGACATCAACAGCAAAAATGCCAACATGCGCGGCTTTGCCGAGCGCACCGCCGTGAACACTCCGCTGCAAGGCACCGCTGCTGACCTGATCAAGCTGGCGATGATCCAGATTGATGCCGAGCTACGCGCACGCAAATTGAAATCTCGCATGTTGTTGCAGGTGCATGACGAACTGCTGTTTGAAGTGCCGGAAGATGAAATTCCCACGATGCGGGAGTTTGTGCGCGAGAAGATGGAAAATGTTCATACATTGAACGTGCCATTGCTGGTGGAAATTGGCGTTGGGCCAAACTGGCGCGACGTGGAGTAATTACTCTTTTTTCCGGCTGCGCTGAATTAATTCCTTCCACTGACGATTGCCGCGGATACGGTTGATATGCCATGCGCGGACATAAGGACGGGCGAAAACCGAATATCCAAATTTGAGCAGGACAAAAAACATGAGCGGCAGCATGATGACCGCAAACAGATAGGCAAGGAAATAAATGGCGCTCAGCGCAAGCCCCGCCCCGGTTTGCAGTGACAACAGCAGAAGCGGCTTAAGCTTAAGGCTTGCAATCAGAATAAAAATGAGAAGAAGAGCCCATTGCATCCACTGCTTTGCGCGAACCGGCATGTTCAGTGGGCTGCGGGGGCGCCTGCTCCAATGGCAGCTTCCAGCGCTGCGGCAATCTGGCCGGCAATGCGTTGCACTGTTTCTTCTTTTTCCGCTTCCACCATTACGCGTGCCAATGATTCTGTTCCTGAATAACGGACATTCACACGGCCATTACCGCTTAACTCCTGCTCGGCCTGCCTGATGGCCGCCGTGACCTCGGGCATCTGCTCCAGAGGGCGCTTTTCTTTCACGCGAACATTTTTAATGATCTGGGGAAAAACTTTCAGTCCGGAAACTAACTGCGTCAGCGATTGGCCACTGGCCGCCACGATCGTGAGCACGTGAATCGCGGTCAGCAAACCGTCTCCGGTGGTGGCTTCTTGTGAAAGGATAATGTGCCCGGATTGTTCGCCGCCCAGGACCGCGCCGGTCTTGCGCATCTCTTCCAGCACATATTTATCACCCACCGGCGCCCGCAGCATCTTGATAGAAGATTCACGCAGAGCAATTTCCAGGCCCATATTGGACATGGTGGTGGCAACCAGCGTGTTGTTTATCAGTTCATTCCGCTGTTGCAGGTCGCGCGCGAGCAGCAGCATGATGGCGTCGCCATCCACAACACGGCCATTGGCATCGGCAAAGAGCGCGCGGTCTGCATCGCCATCAAAACAGATGCCCATATCCGCATTGCGTGAGACCACCTCACGCGCCACAATTTCCGGATGCAGCGCGCCGCAGTTTTCATTGATATTGCGGCCATCCGGTGTGCGATGCGTGAATTCAACCTGTGCTCCGGAGCGTTTGAATATTTCAGGGGCAACCGTGGTGGCTGCGCCATTGGCGCTATCAACTATCAGGCGCAAGCGGTCTGCGCCGGGAATTGTCCGGGCCAGCCAGTTTATGTAATCCTGCCGCAGGTTGGGATCACCGGGCAATGAAGGACCATTCGCCGCACCACTCTTTGGCTGAACATTTTCCTGGATAAGAGAAAAGATTTCAGTCTCGATTTCCAGTTCAACTTCATCCGGCAGCTTGTACCCATCGCCGCCAAAAACCTTGA
>DASRCD010000822.1:0-5441 GCA_035653315.1 Candidatus Angelobacter sp. | reverse complement strand
AACCTCAGGGCCAATCATCGCGATCCGCTGCTGCATACTAGATCAAGACTCTTTTCATTCTTTGAACTTCTTCGTCCGCTGACAGGGCGAGAAAGCTGGGACCATTTTGACTGGCGTGACGTTGGTATTACCAAACGCACTCTACAGTATGCAATTACGGACCAGTTAGGGCCTATCTATCGTAAATTGAAAAACCTGCAGATACGCCGCCGGATGCTACGGCAGCATCATGCAGTTTTACGGCGGCTTAAAAGCACAGGACACCTCAATAAAATTGTCTTCCTCTGTTATGGAAACATCTGCCGTAGCCCGCTGGCCACAAAATTTGCCCAACAGCAAATGCCCGGCACAATTATTGATTCGGCCGGTTTCTATGCTCGCGAAGGCAGAGGAACTCCAACTAAAATTTTGCAATTTGCAGAAGCTTGCGGACTTGATCTTTCCCTGCATCGTTCCTGCCGCGTTACTGCCGGGCAGTTAGCCAATGCTGACCTGGTGGTGGTAATGGACATGGAAAACTTCAAACTGGTAAAGGAAAAGTTTCCTGAAGTCCTGGGCCGCACAACGTTACTAGGCTTGTTTGGATCTACGCCTGCAATCGCTATCGCCGATCCCTACACGGCGGATGAAGCCACTGCGGCCAAAATCTGTGAGCAGGTCCGCGCCGGGGTGGAAGGATTGGCTAAAACATTGGCCAAAGCTGAATCCTTGAGCCAAATGAGCAAAGTCACCCCAGCCATCTCCAGCACCCAATAACCTTTCAAAGGAAAGGAAATTCTCCTGCAAATTGTGAAATCTGTTGCATAGTACTTTCACCAAGCGTTACGAATCTCACTTGTCTCCATGTAAGTCACTCATTTTAAATAGTTTTAATTCACAAGCTTTGGCACCAGACTTGCCATTAAAAGGGGCTTGGTGGCCTTCCCTGAATTATCCGGCCACGGGCAGGTAAATGGCATGTATTTATCGTTTTATGGCTTAAAGCAAGACCCGTTCAGGCTAACGCCTGACCCGCGTTTTTTGCATCTGGCGGAGCCTCATCGCAATGCGTTGCGCGCCATGGTTGAGGGCGTGGCTGGACGCAAGGGATTGCAGGTTTGCATTGGCCCAATCGGCACCGGCAAAACAACCCTGCTCTATTGCCTGCAACATATCTTGTCCCATGAAGCTTCACGCGAAAAGCCGTTGCGCTCCGCGTTTGTGGTGAATCCCACGCTTACACAAGATGAGCTATTTGAAGCACTGTTCGATGAATTGGAAATTCATGCCGCCGCGCCCACCAAACCTGCACGCCTGCGCGCGCTGCATGAACTCATTATGGCAGCCCACAAGAGGAACGGCGCAATTGTGGTGATTATTGATGAAGCGCACTTGATGCCGCCGGAGCTGATTGAGGAAGTCCGCCTGCTGATGAACCTGGATAATTATCCGGTAAACGTTCTTCAGGTAATTCTCTGCGGACAGCCTGAGCTGCTTCCCTTGTTGATGAAACCGGAATTAGCGGCACTCAAGCAGCGGATCTCCGTTGTCACAAAATTGCGCGCGCTTACGCTAGTGGAGACGCGAGCCTATATTGCCGAACGCCTGCACGTTGCTGGATTGCGTGAAGACAGCCCTTTGACCACGCAAGCGCTGGAAGAAATTCATCGCCTCACCAATGGTGTGCCACGGCTAATTAATTCGGTTTGCGATCAGGCTTTAAATGCCGGTTTCCGCCGCCAGCTTAAAAAAATTGACGGCGAGGTTGTGATGGAAGCAGCGGAAGAAATGGGTTTTCTGCAACTATCACAGGAGCCATTGGAACCATCGGCTCAATCCGCCACTGGATTGGCGGCAACAGGTTCTTAGTAAGTAACTCAGGCCATAAAAGTTCGACATATTAAACAGGAAAAAATGACGGTATGAGCAAATTTTTTAACGAAACCCGCCCACAAAACAATGGTTCGGTTCCGGCAACGACGAATGTAGATATTCAGGTGCTTGTCAATTCGCTGAAAAAAAGCATGGAAAGCAATGCTTCGGCAGAGCAATCCGGCGATCTAGACCTGAAACACATGCTGCAACCATTGCAGGATGAAGCAGAGGTCAGTACTGATGTGGTGGCGGGACGGCTGGAAAATTGCCGCAGCATTCGCTTGCCTCGGACGGAAGAAAAATCCTTTTTAGTGACGCAATACAATCCGGCGATGCAAGCCGCAGTGGAGGCTTATCGCACGCTCCGTACACGGCTGGTCAAGCAGCAAACCAAATCCGGCGCGCGCTCACTTGTGGTCAGCAGCAGCGCGCAGGGCGAAGGCAAAACACTTACCACCTTCAACCTGGCGCTATGCTATGCCAATATTCAGAACTGGCCGGTGCTGCTGGTGGATGGTGACCTGCGCACGGCTGGACTTTCCAGGCTGCTGGGAGATCCGGAGTCACCGGGACTGGCAAAGGTGCTGGAAGAAGATTGTCCATATCAATCAGCAGTGTTGCGCACAGACATTCCCAGTCTTTACGTGCTGCCGGCTGGAGAAACCACGGCATCGCCTTCAGAGCTGTTCTCTGGAGCGCGTTGGAAGGAATTTATTGGGTGGGCCTCAGAATCGTTCCGTCTGGTGTTGGTGGATTCTCCGCCAGCATTGAACCTGGCCGATTTTGAATTGATTGCAGCGCCCTGTGAAAACGTGCTGGTAGTGGTCCGCTCAAGAAAAACCGCCCGCGAAGCCTTAAGCAAAGTGCTGGCGCAGGTGGATTCCCGCAAATTAGCAGGCGTTGTCTTTAATGCTACGGAAGAAAATTCTGCTAAGGGTTATTATCGCTATACCGGCGCGGGGAAAAACGGCAATTAAAATCAGAGCCAAATATAAAGGCCCTCCTTGCGTTAGACGCGGAGGGCTTTATGTTAAGGGCTGCTTTTTAACTCATTAGATTTGGATCAGGAACCCCGGAAGAAATGTTCCTGGCCAGATTAACGGCTTTGGGCAGCCCGCCTGCGACGCAGGATTGTTGCACCGGAAATCAAAGCACAGCCTAAAGCTATCAAACCACCGTATTCAGGAAATGAATTGAAGCGCTGAATGTTCGCGGTAATCAAATGATGAAACTCAACTGCCCCGGACAGTACGCTTCCGCAAATAACCAGCAAAAAGATACCGGCAACAAAGTATGTAATCTTTTTCACCATGGTCCCCACCGCCAAGCTTTTACAAAATACGAGCAAGTTACAAACATCTCCAAAATGTGGCTAACATTTGTAATCTGCTTATCCACGTGCACGGGATATGCCAAAGAAACTCTAAGGAAAACAAGCACATATAGGCTAAACTTTGACTTCTTATGCAAAATTTTGCAGGAACAATGCCAATGTTCTCGCCTTCAGGACGGATCAAAACATTTCCACTTGAAAGGTGGTCTAGGCCATTGAAATAAAAAGACTTGCTTTCGGCCCCTAGTAAATGGAACTTTTAATTATTAGACACCTGGCGAAACGATTGCATTTAGGTTGGTAGCATCTGAATCGAACGCACAACACAATGTTGTTAAACGGATGGAAATGCAGCAATCATTACAGGTTTTAACGGGAAAGGACCAAGCTTCAGCCAGCGTGGCGGCTACTACGCAAGACATGATTCCTGCTGCCAGCAATGGCAAAATTCCCCATGTTCTGTTCCTGATCGATCATTTACTGGCCCGAGGCGGCGGGGAAGGAAATCTGCTGAAAGTAGTTGAGCTTATGCCCCCTGAACTGGTGCGCTGCTCAGTGGCGACGTTCCGGATTAAACCTGAGATTCGCGACAGTATCGCCGTACCTGTGTATGTCTTTCCCTGGAAGCGTGTGCATCAGAAAGATGCTTTTAAAGCTGCCCTTGATTTGAGAAGACTGATCCGCCATGAGCGCGTTGACATCGTGCAGACGTATTTTGAGACTGCCAATCTTTGGGGCGGCATTGTTGCAAAGCTGAGTGGCGCGCGGCTTTTATCATCACGGCGCGATCTTGGCATCTTGCGGAAGCCCAAGCATCAACTTGCTTATAAACTGGTGAATCGTATCTCAGACCGTGTACTGGCTGTTTCAGAAGAAGTGAAGCGTTTTTGCATCGATACCGAGCACATTCGCCCGGAAAAAATATCCGTCGTCCATAACGGAGTTGACCTTCGCCATCTTAATCTTACGGCCGCTGTATCGGTAAATCCTTATGCGGCTGCTGAGTGGGCCAATGCGCCCCAGATTATCACCTGTGTTGCCAACGTAAGAAGGGTGAAAGGCATTGACGTCCTCGTCCGTACCGCACAACGTGTATGCCGCGAGTTACCGGATGCGGTCTTTCTTATCGTTGGCAGTCTTTTTGATCGCGAATACTCCCAGGAAGTCCAGGCATTAATATGTTCTCTTGGTCTGGAGAAAAACGTTAAGCTTCTCGGATTTGTGGAAGATCCCTTGCCGCTATTAAAGATGAGCAATGCTTTCTGCCTGCTTTCCAGAAGCGAAGGCTTTTGCAATGCTCTGCTGGAAGCAATGGCTTGCGGAGTTCCTTCCGTGGTGACGCGGGTTGGCGGAAATCCTGAGGCAATTGCGGATGGTGAAAATGGATTTCTGACGCCAGTGGAAGATGACAAGGTTCCGGCAGAACGGCTTCTCTTTCTGTTACGCAACAAGGACCAGGCATCTCGAATAGGCCAGGCGGGTAAAAACACGGCATATACGCGCTTTAGCGCGGACACCATGATCAAAAATCTGGTTGAGGTGTATCGTGAATTGCTGGCCGAGAAATGATTTTGCAACTGTTAGAGCCGGAAGCTTTTCTTCTAGAATTCTCAGCGGCTTTTCTCGGCTGGTAATCTTGGTTTCGCGTTCCAGCTTCGCCACACCTGAGTGAATTTGCGCAGATAGCTTGCTCGCCTTTGTGACATCAGGCCTTTGGCCGCGCTCCAGACAACAGCATAGTTGAAGATAAGCGTGGAGAAGTTCCCTTTTGCGTCCACCATGTGAGTTTCACACACGTTCACTCGCGGAATCAGGTATGGGTCACAGTCCCGCGTCCAGACTCCCGGAGTCTGGTTTGTGAATGCATACTTGTATCCGGCATTCGCGGTGAAGGCACGAATCTCCGGGGAATGATTTCCGTTGGGATAAGAAAAAAGCGAGCATTCCCTTGTTAATTTTTCTTCTATAGCTTTGCGCGAATCGGTGATTTCTTCCCTGGCCTGTGCAGATGGAACAGTGGTTAGAATCTCATGAGTGTTGGTGTGGGAACCAAACACTACGCCTCCGGCTTGAAGTTCGGCAACCTGCTCCCACGTCATCGTGCTATCAATTGCTCCACATGCTGGAGAACTGTTAAGCCCATTTGCCATTTCAGCTATGCGGCATTCGCGTTGTTCGGGAGCAAGTCCTTTTAGTTCTTCGATTGCTGGCTCAATGGTGCTTTGCGATAAGCCAGTCGTAGGCCCAAGTTTCT
>DASRCD010000821.1:0-4906 GCA_035653315.1 Candidatus Angelobacter sp. | reverse complement strand
TTTCACCATTGAGGTAAGCTCCAACCGCAAGCCCAAAAATCATCCACACACCGACTTTCCCGTTGGGCATTGGGAACTCCGCCGCTATCAAGGCAGCAAGCTGAAATATGATCGTCTTCCAGAGATGGGGATTCAAGATGCGCTGCTACAACGCCGCCAACTTGAAAACACCCTCATTGATAACCATGGTGTTCTACCCGAGACTGAGCCTGACAAGCTTACGCTGAAGCAACTCTGTGATGACTTTATGAAAGTTAAGAATGCCGAAGGCGTGGGCAGGGACAGCATTGACGGTTATCAGCTCATCATTGATGAGTTTCTTGCCTCCTGCAATAGACGTTACCCGGAGAATGTTACCGCGCTTGATGTTCTGAATTACTGTGCCAGCATTGAACAGCGCGGCTTGTCGCCCCGAACACGCAGCAATCGCTTTGTGTCACTCAGCACGATTTTCACTCATTGCGGAATCAATCCCAAGATGCTGCTCACCAAACAGCAACGGAAGGTGCTATCAGATTACCCGCAGCTTGACCCGGTCGTGTACGACAGAGAAGAAGTGATGCGCCTATTAAGCAACTGTGATGATTATCACAAAGTGGTCTATTACTTCTTATATCGGAGTGGATTTCGCAAGCAAGAAGCGATGTATCTGGAGTGGACAGACATAAATTTCATCGCGAAAACGCTATCCGTGCGGATGAAGAAACATATTGGATTTGAGCCCAAAAAGTGTAAAGAGCGAACAGTCCCGATGTTTGACGACTTGGCTGACGTGCTGCTCCAGTGGCGAGAGCACAACCCCAACACTCGGTTCGTG
This sequence comes from Candidatus Angelobacter sp., assembly GCA_035653315.1. Taxonomy (GTDB): domain Bacteria; phylum Acidobacteriota; class Terriglobia; order Terriglobales; family Acidobacteriaceae; genus Angelobacter. The sequence continues at coordinate 4,089 of DASRCD010000821.1, read as the reverse complement.
CTCGGCAATAGCAATGACAGGCCCAATACGCATTGGTGGGATGATCTTCAAGACATCACCAAGAAAGCGGGGATGCTGTGCGGATCTTGCTCTAATTGTGTTTCAGGAAAAGGTAGCTGCGAGAAATGGTTCCTTCATGCTTTCCGCGCCACGTTCGTGACTGAGCGCTTTGAAGAAGGCAAGCTGTCTGAAGATGACATTAAGTTCATCATTGGACACAGCGACAAGGACAGCGAGTCCATTCGGCGCTACAAGAGTCTGGCCAAGATGCGGCGCGGGGTGAGTGAGAGGATGAATGGAGGTGTGAGATGAGCAGATATGTGCCGGGAGCACCAGCGATGTGGAGTCCGTCTGACGTGTGCGGTCCTCATGGAGTGGAATGGTGTCTTTGCGAAGAATATGAGCGCTATAGAGACACTCCCAATGCGAGTGACTATCGGGTGAATGAAGACGGGACTGTCCGGGCGGCCACGGATGAAGAGATGTACGGAAAAGAATTTGTAGAGAGGCGACATGCAGCCGCTCAGCTTGCACTCAAGAATCGCGTTCTTGAAAATCTCACTCTCAAAGAGTTCATAGAACTGAGAGACCATATTTTGAAGCTGCTCCCTGCCCAGGTTGAGAAGCTGACTGACACTCTGGCGTCACGCCGTAATTGGACTAGTAAAGAGTTGTCTACGCTAACCAGGGGAGAATTAGTACGCAACTGTTAAACAAGCTCGCACACGATGAGCGAATTCCTTGCTTCAAGATAACAGCCAACAAGCGGTTGTTCGGTGGTCCGGAACTGGCGGAATGGTTGACAGGTGCTGAAACCGGACCGCATAAGAAACGGAAGAAGAAGTGATTGAACTGACTGCATCAGAGGATGATGTGTTTGACCTTGGGGAACCGGCTGTAAAAGCGGAGGAACATACCAACTGGCGAACTGGGTACGGCTGTTCTGTGAGCGTTTTCGCGTGCGGAGAACATTTTCTATTTAATAAGCCGGGTAATAGGGGAAAAGCCCCGCCGCGCCCGGCTTATTATCTGTTTTTAATCTGTCCAGGTTCGAATTCTGGAGACCGTTCAGCGTCTTGGAACGCGAATCTTGGCCTTGCTCTTGTTCTTTGGCCTGTATAGTCGCTTTAAGACCTCGCTCAGTGTATGCAGCCGTTTTATGAGTTTTGTCACTTCTTCAGTGAGCTTTGTTAATTCACTTACCAGCTTTCTTAACAGTACTGTCGTCGAGGTTATCCCAAGAATTACTGTGGCAGCGCTTGAGGCTGTAGAGTTGCCGATGTACATCTGGCACCTCCACAGGATTTCATTGGGCTGAACATTCTAGACGAGAGTAGCAATATGCCTGTCGGAGCACGTTGCTGATAGATAGCGAGCATTTCGATCCTCCATATCCCAAAATGTGCCGTTGATGAATATGCAATTGACTCACCAAATACTATCTGCTTGAATCTATTGCCCATTGCGGACTATCAACCACTCCGGATTTGTAAGTTGTGCATCAGCGATATGAAAAACTGTCGCGCTCTGCTAATCTGAGCGGTTCGTTAACCTCCGCAGGCGCTCTTCCAGAGTCAGGCTGTTCCTCCGAACACCCTTCTTCCGGATCTTTCTATTACCAAACCCACCAGCATTTTGGTTGTAGCCTTTATCGGGGTTTTGCGTCTCTAGAATGCGGATGAAGTGTTGCTCAAGACCATCCAAATAGTCAGGATTTTCAACTCTAACGAGCGTGTCCAACCGAAAGTTCTGTGCGCCAAATTTTAGGATTTCTTGGGCAAGCGGTCGCCGTAGTTTTGCATTGGCATCAAGCAAATGATCGGCCCAACGTTTCTCCTTGTTGTGAATGGTCTGCCCCACATATTGTTTGCCATTTATCAAGTTCGTAATTAAGTAAATTTCCACGCGAATCAAATACTGGGTTCTTCTCCTATTCGCGAAAGTTTCTAAACAACTCTTCCTATCTTCCGTAGAACAGCCATTTGCCTCGTCAGCGCGGGCGCGTATGGTTACTCGAGTCGATGGCTATATCGACAAACATCAATATAAGAGAGCTACCCGAAATGACAAACGTAAACGCAATCGATTCCGCAAAAGAAGCCTACAAAGCCGCGCTGCTGGCTCAGGTCGAACCAATCAATAAACAAATTTTGGAGGTGAAGGCTCAGCTCGCAACCCTTGAAAATCAGAAGCGCATGATCACTGCTCAGATTAATTTGATTGATCGCAAGCCGGGTCAGGGCCGTGCGTGGACTCCGGAAGCAAAAAAGCGGCTGAGCGACGCGCTCAAGGCTTCATTTGCCAAAAAGAAACAAGCGGCAGAGGCAGCCAAAGAAGGAGCCGCTACCGCAACCCCGGTTCCACAAGGAACCCAGCCACCCGCGCCGATCATTGACAACAAGACTCGCGCAGCCGGGGACGATCAAGAAACTCCCGCTGCCGCCACCAAAAAACAGACCACTAAGAAGACTGGAACACGGTAATAGGAGACGAACATGAAAACCCTAGCCGCGATTCTGATTCTCTTCGCAACCACGTTCTCCAGCGCGCAAGCGCTGGAGGATGCACCCACACCGCATAAGTTTCTAGACAAGACCAACAGCTTCACACTCGCTGCTGCGGCGGTCAGCATCGGCATGGACGGATTATCAACTCAAGAGTTTCAACGGTGGGGACACCCGGAGTTAAATCCGATTGCGAAACCGTTTGTACGGACGCGGCTAGGGGATGGGCTTTATTTCGGAGCGAGCTACGCAACTGTTGTGGGCTTGACGTATGCCGCTCACCGAAGAGGGTGGCACAGAGTTGAGCGCTGGATTCCTGTCGCCGTAACTGTGACGGAGTCAGCCTGGGTAATCCGCAACTACCGGCTCCGTGAACAGCCGCCGATGAAGTACACAGTTGTACCGGCACCGATTACAGCGGGGATTGATGAGGTGTCGCGATGATAGAACTCGCAAAGAAGATTATCTCCCATACCTTGCAAGGTATGGATTTCGCACTCAGCGCGGAAGAATTGGAAGCCGGGATAGTGGGCTTCATGCTGGAAGATTTGGGTACGGGGAGTGCCGAACGCTATGCGCCGATAGCAGCGCAGATTCGGGCAGCTATTCACTTTGAGCCGAACCGTACCAAGATTCTGTGTGATGTGGCGGAATCAAATTACGATGATGCGGCGGTAATGAAGAACGGACAGAACTTGGTTGATAATATCGTTCTGTTATTGGAACGGGTACAGTAAAAGCAGAAGGAAAGAATAAAAGAGACCTCGTGATTGAGGTCTCTTTTTATTGAGAGGGTAGAGAATAGTTCGGCTGCATCCGCTCAATGGCAGCTTGTTCAAATCTGTCCAGTTCTTCAGGAGTGAGTGAATCGTGGATTTTGCCGATGAGTGTCGCATGATTGTCTGCTGGGCTGAACTTCAAGCCACGTGCCAAAGCGATACCGCGCAGATCATTGATGCCAAGACGGTCAGGTGAGAAGTTTTCTGAGAGCTGGTTCAACGCTGCACTATCACCGCTACGTGAACCGGCAAAACTAAGATCGGGCCTCGGCATGATTTCAGCCTGGGGCACTCTTGTCATAGGCTTAATAGTCGCTGCCGGGGATGCAACACCCATTTTGCGCAATATTTGTGTCTGTGCTGCTTTCGGACTGGCTGGGGTGCTTGGGGGTGCGACTGTCGGGGTGGCGTCCTCAACTGGAGCAGCCGGAAGTAGTCCCTTGGGAACGAACACAGGACGCGGCGTAACTGTGACTGCATCTTGAATCTGGTTCCCACTCATGCGATACGGAGCCGGAGCCGCTTCAGGAGGCGCGGGTACTGATGGCGGAGCATCAGGAATCAGAGCATTGCCAGCCTTGATGAGAAGATTGCCAGTACCTTTCGTCAACCCTGATGCGGCATTTTCAGCCACAGGGGCAATGATTGGCCCCGCCAGTGACATAGGATTGGCCATTGGCCTGCCCCACAATGAGCAATCCGCTTACGTCATCAAATGCTTCGGGATTGTTCACGTAACTGACGCGGATACGTGTGTCAGCGAACGGCTGCTCGGTTGGGATGATCTCCATTTCATCGAGCACGAC
>DASRCD010000820.1:0-12932 GCA_035653315.1 Candidatus Angelobacter sp. | reverse complement strand
CTTTACGTGGATTCGGACACCTTCTATATGAAGCGCGAGCAACTGCAAAGCTCTTTGCTTGGCCGCGATGAGTTCAAGGCCTGGGATCTTCAAATCATCGAGAGGAAAGACCTTGCTGATCTCATTGTTAATGTGAAGCGCGTGCCCTTCAGCAATCACTTCATCTATACCGTTACTGACCGGGAAACCACCACCGTGGTCATGGCTGGCAAAGTAGATTCGCTGGCTGGAACAGTCTATGGGCTAATCGCCGACGAAATTGTCCACAAGATGAAAGATTTTCGTGGCAGTCCGCTGGCAGCATCGGCGCATGCACATGAGTAAGCAGCTCGTCGCAAATGGAATCAGCAAAATCTAATTACCCGGATGAACACGGATCAACGCAGATTGGAACCTAAAGAATTGATTTCCCAAAGACCACACAGCCTGCAGGCTTGGCAGGATTGCGAAATTTGTCTAAGTTTGATCCGCGACCATCCGCGTGAATCTGCGGTAAATTGTTTCTGACCTTTTCCTGAGCCTTGGACCTTCAAATCGCTCTATTCGCGGCTCTTTGCGCCCATTGCGGTAAAATGAATAAGTGATTCTTCCGTTTGTCCGCGAAGTCCTGGCGGACGTGGAAAAGGGCCCTGGCTTTCAACAGGCGGCCTCATATCTTAAGCAGCGGAGGGGGGAGTCAAAGCCCCCTGCGGGGCGTATCCGTCTATCTGGGCTGCTTTCCACAGCAAAATCACTTTTGGTTCCATATCTGCAACGTGCCTCCGGTGTCCCTCTCATACTCATTGTTGCCGATAACCGGGCGGCGGAAGCCGCATTGCCTGTCATCCAGTCATTCTGTGAATTGACCGGCGCCTGCAATCCGCAGTCCGTGGTCAAGCTGCCGGCCTATGATGTGCTGCCGTTTGAAAACATGTCGCCGCATCCTGAAATTCAGGAAGAGCGCGCCACGGCTTTTTGGAAGATCGCGACCAATGCCGTATCAGTAGTCATTACACCGCTCAGCGCGGCTGCCATGCGGCTGCATTCCGCTGAGCACTATTACGGCCTGGCGCGTGTGATTCGCCGCACGGACATGCTTGACCTTGACGAACTGGTCCAGCATTTGAACATGGTGGGCTACTCCTCAGTCGACGTAGTCGAAATGCCGGGACAATATGCCGTACGCGGCAGTCTTTTTGATGCCTATCCTCCTGAGGCAGACCGTCCGTTGCGCGTTGAACTCTTCGGCGACGAAGTTGAGTCCATCCGCAAGTTTGATCCCGGCACGCAGCGCTCTGCCGCGCCTGTGGATGAAGTTGTGCTGCTGCCGCTCACGGAAACTCCTGTCCGCGAAGAACTGCTCACGGCCATTCATGCCCGCCTTTCCGGCGCGCGTATTCAAGGCGATACCGATGCCGTGCGCCACGCGCTTTCTGAAACCGGCGTGGCTGTATTTCCCGGCTGGGAGTTTTACGCCAATGCCGGGGCCGCACACACCCTTTTTGATCTGCTGCCCAATGCCATGGTTTTTGTGGACGAGCCCTCCGCCATTGAAGCCGAGCAGGAGCACTGGTGGGAAAAAGTTGTTCAGCGCCATGAACAGAGCCTTGTGGGAAAGCTGGCTACTCCGGAAGAAATCTATCTTCCTCCCGATCAATGGGACGCGCTGATTTCTCGCCTGCCTGGTGGCAGCCTTGAGCACTTGAACGTGCTGCGTATAGCTCGCGCGGAACAAGACCTTGGTCTGGTTGATCCGCAAATTCCCGATCCACAGTTGATTGAGATTCCCGCGCAATCCACCTCGCGTTTTCACGGCTCTGTGCCGGCCATGGTGGAGGAAGTAAAAAAACTTACCGCACAAGGCCAGCGCGTGATCTTTGCCGCTCCCAACACTGGGGAAGTGGAGCGCCTGGCGGAGATATTCACTGAATACCAAGTTCCTTTCCGCCTGGGCTCGCGCAATCCTGCTGCCGGCAGCGAAACTTATCTCGACGAAACCGCATACTTTTCTGGCGATCTCACCACCACAACCATTGTTCGCGCCAGCGTGCCGGAAGGCGCAGCCTTGCCGGACGCGCACTTGGTGATCTTTGGCGCACGTGATCTCTTTGATGATTCTGAAATTGAACCCGCGCAGCCGCTTCGCCGCAAGTCGAAGACTGCTGCCTTCATGTCGGACTTCCGTGATCTCGCCATTGGCGATTACGTGGTCCATGTGGAGCACGGCATTGGCATGTACCAGGGGCTAAAGGAAATCCAGCAGGGCGATGTCACCGGCGAATACATGATCCTGGAGTTTGCGGAAGGCGCAAAGCTTTATGTGCCGCTTACGCGCCTTGATCTGATTCAGAAATACCGCTCCGGTGAAGGCGTGCATCCACCGCTGAGCCGCCTTGGCGGGACCGCCTGGGCCAAGACCAAGGCCCGCGTGAAAAAGGCCATGCAGGATATGGCCGACGAACTCCTTAAGCTTTACGCTGCCCGCAAAGCTGCCCAGGGCCACGCGTTTCCTGAGGATACGCAATGGCAAAAAGAGTTTGAAGACGCCTTTGAGTTCAATGAAACTGACGACCAGCTTACGGCCATAGCTGACATCAAGCGCGACATGGAATCAACTCTCCCCATGGACCGCTTACTCTGCGGTGACGTGGGCTATGGCAAAACGGAAGTAGCCATGCGCGCCGCATTCAAGGCCGTGCAGGACAATAAACAGGTTGCGGTGCTTGCACCCACAACCGTCCTGACCTTCCAGCATTTTGAAAATTTCAAACGCCGCTTCTCCGCTTTCCCCATCACCATTGAGATGATGAGCCGCTTCCGCACGGCCAAGCAGCAGAAGGAAACCATCGAGCGGATTGAGCAGGGCAAAGTGGATATCATCATTGGTACACACCGCATTCTTTCCAAAGACATCAAGTTTCAGGACCTCGGCTTGATGATTGTGGATGAAGAGCAGCGCTTTGGCGTGCGCCACAAAGAACGGCTCAAGCAGCTGAAAAAAGAAGTGGACGTGCTCACCATGTCCGCCACGCCAATTCCACGCACGCTGCACATGTCCATGGTGGGTTTGCGTGATATGAGTGTGATTGAAACACCGCCCAAAGACCGCATGGCCATCCAGACAGTTGTTGCCGCTTACGATGAAAAGCTGGTCAAGTCTGCGCTGGAGCATGAACTGGAACGCGGCGGCCAGGCGTATTTTGTGCATAACCGTGTGGAGACGATTTACGAAATTGCTACTAAGTTGCAGGAGATGTTGCCGCGCGCACGCGTGCTGGTAGGCCACGGACAGATGTCTGAAGGCGAGCTGGAAAAAGTGATGCTTGGCTTTGTGCGCCATGAAGCGGACATTCTGGTGGCCACCACCATTATTGAAAATGGTCTGGACATTCCGCTCTGCAACACCATCATCATCAACCGTGCAGACCGGCACGGCCTTTCAGAGCTTTACCAGTTGCGCGGACGCGTAGGCCGCTCCAATCGCCGGGCTTATGCTTACCTGCTGGTGCCTGCCGAGCAAGAGCTTACGCCAATTGCCCGTCGTCGTTTGGCTGCTTTGAAAGAGTTTTCTGATCTCGGCGCGGGCTTCAAAATTGCTGCGCTCGACCTTGAACTGCGCGGCGCAGGCAATCTGCTTGGCGGCGAGCAGAGCGGCAACATTGATGCCGTGGGTTTCGAGATGTACACCGGCATGCTCGATCGTGCCATCCGTGAACTCAAAGGCGAAGAGCTTTCAGATAAAGTCAGCACCCAGCTCAATCTCGGAATTGACCTTCGCATCCCGACTGGCTATATCACTGAAGAAAATCAGCGACTGCGCATGTATAAGCGCGCTGCCGACGTGGAAAGTGAAGCTGCGTTGGAAGATGTCCGCAAGGAACTGGAAGACCGCTACGGTGAGCCGCCTGCTCCTGTGCGCTATCTCCTGGCTGCCTCTGCCTTAAAGCTGCTGTGTGAACGAGTGGGCGTGCTGGCCATTGATCGCAAGCGCGATTCCGTTACCATCAAGTTCACTGAGCAGGCTGCGATTGAGCCGGAACGGCTCGCCCGCTTTGTGGCCCAGTCACGCGGTGCACAGTTCTATCCCGGCGGCGTGCTCAAATTTAATTTGAAGTCGACCCAGCCGGACGCCGTGATTGACCAGCTACAAGGCCTGTTGCGCGAATTAAGCCCTGAAGTGGTGGCGCAAACCTGGCTGCAGGCAAAGTAAACTTCCAATTGATGTGTTTATCGAAATGATGATGACAAGCGGCTTTCCATTCGCCTGCAATATGAACGCGCTCTCTCCACAGCAGAGATCACAACATCACCTGCTCGGAGAAACTTTGCGATCGTCTCTTATCTCCACAGAAGAACTGCCCAACGGCTATGAATTCCAGTTTCCGCTGAACCATGAACTTTATAGCGCGTTAACCCAGCTCGCTCTGCTGGAACATGCCTGTTGTCCTTTCTTTGTGATGAGTATCCGGCTCAATCAGGAGCAGCTCTTCTGGCAATTGACTGGTGGGGATGGTGTGAAACAGTTTATCCGCATGGAGTTTGCGGATTGGTTCAAATCTTATGAACCGGGCCGTTCGCAATAATCACGATCAGGGGGGAATATGCGAATTTTTTCTATTATTGTCGTAATTTGCTTTGCCTGCGCTCTGCTTTATATGTTGCTTCCAGAATGGATAAGGTCTGGATTTCATTTCGGAAAGTAATCGCAACTTGCTTTCTCTGCTCCTGCTATAATCCGCTTCCGCCATGAAACTTAAAACCTTGTTCCTTCTCGTATTTACCTGCTGTTTATCGCTCTTTGCCCAGCAGGCCGCACTGCAAAAAACTTACGTCCATGCCGGTCATATGCTGGATGTAAAAACCGGCAAAATGCTGGACAACGTTCTGGTCACCATTGATGGCGAAAAAATTTCTGCTGTCAGTTCAGAAGCTGCTCCTTCCGGCGCGAACGTGATCAACCTGCCCAATGCCACGCTGGTTCCAGGGCTAATCGACGCGCATACGCACCTCACCGGTGACCCGGATTTTGGCTATCAGGAACTGGCCATCTCTACTCCCAAAGAAGCGCTGATCGGGGCCAAGAATGCCCGCATCACGCTGCTGGCCGGATTCACTACGGTCAGGAATGTGGGCGCGGGTGGTTACACTGATGTAGCTCTGCGCGATGCGATCAATGAAGGCATGGTGCCTGGTCCGCGCATGCGCGTAAGCGGGCCGCCCCTTTCCATCACCGGCGGCCATTGTGACCAGAACCTGCTGCCTTATGAATATCACGCCAAAGCGGACGGCACAGCGGATGGAATTGAGCATGTGCAGGCCAAAGTCCGTGAAGTGATTAAATATGGCGCTGATCTGGTCAAGGTTTGCGCCACAGGCGGGGTGCTCTCCAAAGGCGACGATCCGCAAGCTTCACAATATACGCTGGAAGAAATGAAAGCCATTGTGGCGGACGCGCATCGCCTGGGCCGCAAGGTGGCGGCGCATGCGCACGGCGCGCAGGGAATTGCCTGGGCCAGTGAGGCCGGCGTGGACTCCATTGAGCACGGCACCTATATTGACGATAACGCCATCAAGATCATGAAAGCCCATGGCACTTATCTTGTGCCCACGCAATACCTGGGCGACTGGATGCGGGAGAACGCCGCTAAAATCGGCCTGCCCGCCATGTACGCTGAAAAAATGAAGGCCGTGACTTCCGTGAGCCGCCAGAATTTAAAGCACGCGTTTGAAGCAGGCGTAAAAGTCGCTTTCGGCACGGATGCCGCCGTCTATCCGCATGGGTTGAATGCCCATGAGTTCGCAGTCTATGTGCAAATGGGCCTCACGCCATTGCAAGCTATTCAAACTGCCACGGTCAACGCCGCCGATTTGCTTGGTTGGTCTGACCGCATCGGCACGCTCGAACCGGGAAAATTCGCGGATATCGTTGCCGTGGAAGGCGATCCCACTAAAGACGTAACTTTGCTGGAGCATCCCGTATTCGTCATGAAGGGTGGCACAGTTTACAAAAAGTAACCTGGGCGATTTCCATATCTGGGGCGGCCTTGCCGCCCTTCGCCCTGCTCCCAAAGCTGCACACCGTGCGTCCAACTCTTTATAATCTTCGCCAGGAGTTAACCTTGAAATTTTTCACAGCAATCATCTTGATGGGAATGGCTTGTTTCACCGCTTACGCGCAGCAGGCCAAAACGCAGCAGCCGCAAGCGGACTTTGCCGCCATGGCGGACCGCTATTTTGATGAATATTACTTTAAATACAATCCCAGCCAGGGCACTGCTGCCGGCTTCCATCAATATGACAATCAGCTTGAAGATTATTCCCGCCCTGCTCTTGAAAAAGAAATAGCGGTGCTCAAAAAGTTCAAGCAGGAATTCACCAGCAAATTCTCCACGGCCAAGCCCGGAAGCGATGTCGGTGAGTGGATTGACCTGAACCTTGTGGTGGATGACATTAACGCCCGCCTGCTTGCGCTGGAAACGATTCGTGCCTGGGAGAAAAATCCTGACCTGTACTCAGGCGGCGTCTCAAACTCCATCTTCATCATCATGGCCCGAACCTACGCTCCTCCAGCGGAGCGGTTAAAGTCCGTGATTGCGCGGGAAAAGCAGATTCCCGGGGTCTTTGTTGCCGCGCGGCAGAACCTGAAGAATCCTCCGCCAATTTTTGTCGACGTTGCGCTGGAGCAGATTCCCGGCATCATTGGCTTTTTCCAAAAAGATGTTCCTGAAGCTTTCAAGGACGTAAAAGATGAAGCGCTGCTGAATGAATTCAAGGCCACCAACCAGAAAGTAATGGACTCGCTCAAGCAATATGGCGAGTGGTTGCAGAAAGACCTCAAGCCACGCGCTCATGGCGACTTCCGCATTGGCGCGGAAAATTTCAGCAAAAAACTTCTGTATGACGAAGATGTAGATATCCCACTGCCACGCCTGCTTGAAATTGGCATGGCCAACCTGCGCAAGAACCAGGAAGAATTCAAGAAGACCGCGGCCATGATTGATCCAAACAAAACGCCGCAGCAGATTCTTGAAGAACTGGAAAAAGACCATCCCGCGCCAGATAAGTTGCTGCAGACCTTTCGTGACACGCTTGGCGGCCTGCGTGATTTTCTTGACCAGCAGCACATCGTTGGCATGCCATCGCAGGTTTTGCCCATCGTTCAGGAAACGCCGCCTTTTGCCCGCGCCCTGACTTTTGCCTCCATGGACACGCCGGGGCCATACGAGAAAGTCGCAAAAGAAGCCTTCTTCAACGTGACGCTGCCTGAGCCGGACTGGAAGCCTGAACAGGTGGAAGAACACATGGAAGCTTTCAATCGTGGAACCATCATTTCCACTGCGGTCCATGAAGTTTATCCGGGGCACTACACGCAATTTCTCTGGGTCCCTTCCGCGCCTTCAAAAGTCCGCAAGCTTCTGGGTTGCAGTTCCAATGCAGAAGGCTGGGCGCACTACAGCGAGCAGATGATGCTGGATGAAGGCTACGGCCGCACCCAGGGAACTGATCAGCAGCATGACACAGCTTTTTTGAAGCTCCGTCTCGGCCAGCTTCAGGACGCTCTCCTGCGCAATGCCCGTTTCATTGTCGGCATACAGATGCATACCGGCAAAATGACCATGGAACAGGGAATTGATTTCTTTGTGAAAGAGGGGTACCAGACCCGCGCCAATGGCACTCGTGAAACCAAGCGCGGCACTTCCGACCCAACTTATCTTTATTACACGCTGGGCAAGCTGGAAATCCTGAAGCTGCGTGAAGACTATAAAAAGAAGGTTGGTGATCAGTTCACCCTGGAGAAGTTCCACACCGAGTTTCTTAAGCAGGGTTTTCCGCCAATCAAGCTGATACGGCGGGAGATGATTGGGGATGATTCGCCGGTATTGTAAAGCAATTGGCAAATAGCATCTGGCAATTAGTCCAGTCGGCTCTGCCAACTACCAATTGCTATTTGCCAGCTGCCGAAGTTTTTGCATCTCACTAGAGCGGTTTTCAGGATTTCACAAAATGAAAATGAGAGTTCGCAAGGCCGTTTTTCCCGCTGCCGGATTAGGCACGCGCTTTCTTCCCGCCACCAAGGCCCAGCCCAAAGAAATGCTGCCCCTGGTGGATAAACCCATCATTCAGTACGGCGTTGAAGAAGCCATAGCCGCGGGCTGCGACCAGATCATTATTGTCACCGGCCGCGGCAAAACGTCGATTGAAGATCATTTTGACGTCAGCTATGAGCTGGAAAAGATGCTGGAAGAGCGCGGCAAGACTGACCTCCTGGCCATTGTGCGGCAAATCTCAGATATGATCCACGTGGCTTATGTCCGCCAGAAGGAAGCCATGGGACTTGGCCATGCCGTGCTCATGGCGCGTGAACTAGTGGGCAATGAACCATTTGCTGTCCTGCTGGCGGACGACGTGATTGACGGGCAGAAACCCTGCCTCAAGCAGATGATTGAGGTTTTTGAAGAATCGCAGTGCTCCATTCTTGCCACGCAGGAAGTAAATGGCCCGGCGATTTCTTCCTATGGTGTACTAGACGCGCAGCAAATTGAAGGTAAATACAATGGCCGCGCTTATGACGTTCGCAGCATGGTGGAAAAGCCCAAGCTGGAGGAAGCCCCCTCGAATCTGGCCATCATCGGCCGCTATATCCTGACGCCGACTATCTTTGAAACCCTGGAACGAACTCCGCTTGGCGCCGGTGGTGAACTGCAACTTACAGATGGCATTCGCGGGCTGCTGAGCAAGGGAGAAAAAGTTTACGGCTATACCTTTGAAGGCAAGCGCCATGATGCAGGCGACAAGCTTGGCTTCCTGAAAGCTACCGTGGAATTTGCGCTGAAGCGGTCCGATCTTGGCCCGCCCTTTGCCGATTATCTCCGCACACTGATGGAAACCGTAGTGAAAGCGGCTTAAGCCCAGCTTAGATAGCAGCTTATTCTTGCAATGAATCTTATTGCGATGAATCCAGGAGCAGGATCGGTATTCCGTCCCGTACAGGATAAATCCGCCCGCATCCGGTGCATTGCAGGGAACTTTCATCATCGGCCAGCTTCAATGTCTTACGACAGGCGGGATCAGGACAGGCCAGCACATCCAGCAGTTTTTTCAACATAGGGCTCTATTCTAAAATAGAAACAGGCCTCTGAACTCCGGGCACAAAGTGTACCTTTGTGGGCTTTGTGAATAAGATACTAATTCACATGACTACCATGGCTGCCACCATTCTTGACGGAAATAGGATCGCTGCGCAAATCAAGGCCGAAGTCGGCGAAGAGGTGCGCAAGCTCGGCGCTGCCGGCATCAAGCCGGGGCTGGCCGTAATTCTGGCGGGCCATAATCCTGCTTCAGAAATTTATGTCCGCAACAAAGTCAAGACATGCCGCGAACTGGGCATGCTGAGTGAAAATCTTACTCCGCCTGATTCAGTCTCAACGGAAGAGCTGCTGCAGATGGTAGATCAACTCAACCGGCGCGATGATATTGATGGCATTCTGGTACAGCTTCCATTGCCACCACAGGTGGATTCAAAAAAAGTCCTGCTTGCCGTCTCGCCAGAAAAGGACGTGGATGGTTTTCATCCCATCAATGTTGGCAATCTTTCCACGCAACGGCCCGGCTTGGTTCCTTGCACGCCCGCCGGCGTAATTGAGATTTTGCGCCGCAGTAATATCCCCATGGAAGGCCGCCAGGCCGTGGTGATTGGACGCAGTGATATTGTGGGCAAACCAGTGGCAATGCTGCTGCTCAACAACAATGCCACGGTCACGGTTTGTCATTCCAAAACCAAAAACATTTCAGAAATTGCCCGGCAGGCGGACATTCTTGTTGCCGCCATTGGCAAAGCAGGATTTGTAACCAAAGAGTTTGTGAAGCCCGGCGCTACGGTAATTGACGTGGGGATTAACAAGATTAACGATCGCAATGAATTCAATAAATTTTTTGCGGGGGATGCGGCACGAGAAAAATCTTTCACTGAGAAAGGTTCCACGCTTGTAGGTGATGTGGATCCCCATGTCGCCGAAGTTGCCGGAGCCATCACTCCCGTACCCGGCGGCGTTGGGCCTTTGACCATTGCCATGCTGATGGCCAACACTCTGAAGGCCTGCCAAATGCGCCGAGTTAGGAGCTGATTCTGTGTTGCGCGTTGGGCTTACAGGTGGAATTGCCTGCGGCAAATCCACCGTGTCCAGAATGTTCGCCGATCTTGGCGCTTACATTACAGATGCTGATGCTATCGCGCATGAGCTTTACCGCCCCGGACAAGACGTTTACCAGGAGCTGGTCAAACGCTTCGGCCAGGAAATCGTCAAACCTGATGGTGAAATCGATCGTCCCAGATTGGCTGAAGCCGCATTTGGCGGCGGCCGGGTAGAAGAGCTGAACAAGGTTGTTCATCCTGCTGTAATCCAGCAGCAGGAGCAATGGATGCGCACCATTGGCGAAAAAGATCCTTATGCCGTTGCGATTGTGGAAGCAGCGCTGATTTTTGAAGCCGGTGTGAAAGCCCGGTTTAATAAAATGATTGTTGTGACTTGCACGCAGCAGCAAAAAGTTTCTCGCTTTGCGCAGCGTACCGGCATGAGTCTGGCGCAAGCCCAAGCTGAAGTAGAGCGCCGTGGCAAGGCCCAGATGCCGGATGAAGAAAAAGCCCGGCGCGCGGATTTTGTGATTGATAATTCCGGCCCTTTGGAAGTGACCCGCCACCAAGTAGTGCGGATCTATGCTGAACTGCGGGTATTGGCCAAGCGGCTGGTGTTTTAAACAGGTGAAAAGATGAAGTCTTTACGCCCTATTTTTCTGGCTATTGTTCTTGTCGGCACTTTTTATTATGTAACAACCTACATGGGCGGCCCGTTTGCTCCTTCCTGGGTCACACGTCCTGCGCATGTTGAACTTACACATGCTGCCGCCCCTGCTTCTTACGATTCAGAAGAACAAAACAACATCGCCGTTTACAAAAAAGCCTTGCCCTCCGTGGTAAACATCACCTCCACTGCCGTGGCGTATGACTTTTTCTATGGAGCGGTGCCGCAGCAGGGTATGGGATCAGGTTTTGTGATTGATAGTGAAGGGCATATTCTCACCAATTTTCACGTAGTGGAAGGCGCCCGTCAGGTAGAGGTAACCACCAGCGACAAAAAGAAATATAAGGCGCAGATCATTGGCACTGATCCAATCCATGATCTGGCTGTGATTCAGATTCCCAACAAAGCTGTACCGCGTGCTGAGATTGGCGACTCGAAAAACCTCGTTGTAGGCCAGAAAGTTTATGCCATTGGCAATCCTTTTGGCCTGAGCGGCACCATGACGCGCGGCATCATCAGCTCCATTCGTTCCTTAAGAGGCCAGCGTGGTTTTATTGATGAAGCCATCCAGACTGACGCGGCCATTAACCCAGGGAACTCCGGTGGCCCGCTCTTGAATACTCGCGGAGAAGTGATCGGCATCAACACCATGATCCTGACCGGAGGCGTGGAGCAGAGCGCCGGGATCGGCTTTGCCATTCCCATCAATACCGCAAAAGCGGTGCTGGACGATTTAGTGCATCTTGGCCGGGTGCGCCGGCCTGAAATTGGGGTCCGTACAATTCCCATTGGCCCGGAACTGGCGGATCAAATGGGTCTGGCCGCAAATTCTGGACTGCTGGTTGTTCAGGTAATTCCCGGCAGCGCGGCGGAACGAGCAGGTTTACGCGCCGGCAATGAACGTGCTTATCTGGGAGACATGCAAATCACGCTGGGAGGCGATCTGATTGTGGCCATTGAAGGCCAGCCGATTGAAGACCAGCAGGATTTGTCTCACATCATGCAAAACCACCACTCAGGAGACGCCGTAACGGTAACGATTTATCGCGGCAAACAGAAAATGGACGTAAAAGTTGTGCTGGGTGAAGCCAAAGGAACGGCATGAAAAGCTCCCATCTCGAACTTTGTTTAGGCTAGTGATTACGTTTTATTTTTCAGAAATAGATGTTTTCTTCTCCTGCAGGAACGACTAAGCTGTAGCGCAATAATCCCCCGATTTTTTGGGGAGCTTTCGGGAGGGAAATGCGTATGGCGTTTTGTTCAAAATGTGGGGCCCAGCTGAATGAAAATTCCAGCTTTTGCGCGGCTTGTGGTACACCGGTTGCCGCATCGCAAGCTGTTCCACCGCCGCCCGGCGTTGCTCAAACACCAGCCAGTGCTCCGGTCTATACAGCAAGTGCAGGCATGTCCAACAATGTGGCGGGACTGTTGTGTTACATTCTGGGCATCATCACAGGAATCATTTTTCTGGTTCTTGAACCTTACAAGAACAATCGTTTTGTGCGCTTCCACGCCTTTCAGTCCATCTTCTTCTGGGTAGCCTGCTGCGTTATCTGGATGATATGGAGTTGGGTCATTGCTGGCGCATTTCTATCAGGCGGTGGCTTGGGCTCCTTTGGATTTTTAGGGCTGACTTTCGCCTTCCTGCGCTTACTCATGTTTGTATGCTGGATCTTTCTCATGGTCAAAGCTTACGGCAATGAAGAATACAGGCTGCCCATTATCGGTGATCTGGCAGCCAAGCAGGCTGGCGCATAATTGCGCCAATGAAATTGGTGAATTACAGTAGGGAATCCGGCATCTGATTAAAATTCAGGACCGCCTGATTCCTTACTGGAGCCATTCATCAATGAAATATTGCCGCTTTGCTTCCAACGATGGGCCGCGATTTGGATTGGTAGAAACTGTTTCCGGTACCGCGCAGATCACACAGTCTGCTGCCGATGCGGCAATTCCAGATTTTTCCAGGGCACAGAAAGTTTCTCTGCCATTGGCTTCAGCAAAGCTGCTTTATCCCACGGCTGCTTCCAAGATTGTCTGCGTGGGCCGCAATTACAGCGAACATGCGAAAGAACTGGGCAATGACGTTCCAACCGAGCCGCTGATTTTTCTGAAACCCCCAACCTCGCTCATCTCTCCCGGAGACAAGATCAT
>DASRCD010000819.1:0-11429 GCA_035653315.1 Candidatus Angelobacter sp. | reverse complement strand
TCCATCTGCCGGATTTGTTCATCTACCTTCTTGAGAGACTCTCCGATGGGAGCAACCAGGTTCTCTACTGCCTGCTGGCGTAGTTCCAGATCGCCTTTGGCTTCACTCTGGAACTTCGCCAGTGTGGTCTGGGCCAATTGAAGGAATGCCTGGTTATTGCTCTTGAGCGCCTCGGCTGAGAGCGCCTGGAACCTTTCCCGCATTTCATCTGTCATCTGGTTAAGCAGCGCGATCTTTTCTTCATTCGCTTTCCGCTCCAGGGCCACGGTGGTTTCCAGTTTTGTCTTTGCGGAGCTTAGCTGGGCATTTAATTCAGAAAATTTTG
This sequence comes from Candidatus Angelobacter sp., assembly GCA_035653315.1. Lineage (GTDB taxonomy): Bacteria > Acidobacteriota > Terriglobia > Terriglobales > Acidobacteriaceae > Angelobacter. Next base: position 11,104 of record DASRCD010000819.1, on the reverse strand, counting down.
CCGCTTCTGCCCGGGCCTTTACCAACTCCTGCTGCACGGAAGACAAGCGCGCATTCAGCACCGCTGCATTGGGCCTGACCAGCAGCCATGCAATCGCGAAACCGAGACCTGCGCCTATCGCTACCAGCAGAACATTGGCCATGCCCATTAGCAAAACTCCTGTTTAAACTGCCTTGTACCGCGACTTACTTGCTGCAATGCTCAAGAATCGTTATCCCGTCATTCCGGCTGCGGTTGGCTCCGCTTCGCGCTCCAAAGGCTTCACCGGCAGATAGACATGCTGCTCCTTTGCCGGACACAAATTGCGGTAATCACACCAGCGGCAATGCTGTCCCGGCGTGGGATCAAATTCCCCGCGCGCAATACCTTCCGCCGCTTGTGCAATCTCCTGTCGCGCTGTTTCCAGTTGCTTTGCCGTGCGTCCGGCAACCGCAAGGCTGTTGTCCTGGACATTGAGCAGCACCAGCTCACGCGCAGTCAGGTTCATCTGCGCCACCGCCATGGCATAGATTGAAAGTTGAAGGCTGAGTTCCGCAAATTTTCGGTCTTTCGGCGCGCCAGTCTTATAATCGATCACACGTACCGCGCCATCTTCCAGGCGGTCAATACGGTCAATCCTTCCTTTGATCTCGCGCCCATCCAGCTTGAAGCTGAATTGCTGCTCTGTGGCCAGCACGTTTACTGATCCTCTTGGCGCGGAGTGCAGCAGGGTGCGCATCTGCTCCTCGCCTCGCTCTTCATAAATTTTCCGCTGCACCGGATCGCCGATATAGCCTTTATCAAATTCAGTCCTGAATGCCTGCACGGCTTCTTCAATGCTCATTTCTTTTGCGTGCGGCGCGGGATCGTAATAATGCTTGAGCACGGTATGAACGGCGTAGCCATATTGCATAGCTGCGGCCGCTTCGCCAGGGATCTTCCAGTCGCGCTCCAGCTTAAAACGCATGGGGCAAGTGGAATAACTCTGGACCACGTTCGCACTCAGGGCCATCTCGTCTTTGGCAAAGACCGGCGGCAGAAGCATCCATTGCCCAACAGGCGAAGGGTCAAGCGGCAGCCGCGCCGGTTTCACGCCACGGCTCTCTCGCGTGATGATGGCGTCTTTCAGCCTGCGATCGCTCATTAGTTCCCGCAGATAGCCCGGCGGTGTTGGGTCTTTCTTCCCTTTCCCCGGACGCGACCCAATGCTCAGCCTGTCGCGTGTGCGTGTGATGGCCACGTAAAACAGCCTGCGCTCTTCCTGTTCATGGACCAGCTTGCTTTCGCCCACGGCAATAGAGCTGCGCAGCGCCGGCGGAAATTCAAACAACCCTTCTTTGAAGTAGGTCGGAAATGCTCCAGAGGTCACCCGCAGCAGCCATACATGCGAAAATTCCAGGCCTTTTGCGGCATGCACGCTCATCAGTTGCACCGCTTCAGGATGGCGGCACTCCAGTTCGGCCATCTGCTCTTCACTGAAGAGCGGCACAATCCCCCGCCCCTCCTGGTAGTACTCCAGGTATTGTAAGAATTCGGCGAGTGATGGGTTTTGAACAAACGCCTTTTTCTCCCATGCTCCGGCAAAGCGCAGCACGGCCCGGATGACCGGATCATGCTCCGGCAATCCAAACTGCCGGACAAGATATGTCAAAGCGCCTTCCGCCGTGATTCTGGGTTGGGCAATGAATTGACGCGCTTCTTTCAGCGCCTCCAGCACTGGAGCGCCTGACTCCATGGTTTGCAAAACGGCCCTGAAGCTTTTTTGCGCGCCGGGAGCACACAGCTTCTTGCGCAACTCATCCGGCGGCACATGGAACCGGGGCAGCGCGCAGACGCGGAATAAGCTGTCCGCATCGCCTTCATTGCTCACGGCTCCCGCCAATGCAAGCAGATCGCGCGCCATGGCCGTTTCCAGCACGTTCAAGCCAATCACAATGAACGGAATGTCGCGCGCCGCCAGCTCTGCCATCAGGTCTTCACGCTGCATGTGCTGGCGATACAGTACCGCCATGGAGCATTCACTGGCTTGCCGGTTACGCCGCAACTGCTCAATCTGGCCGGCAATCACGGCTGCTTCACTCTCATGTGAATCGCTGAGCACAATCTCCACCGGCTCATCAAAAGCAAAGCGGCCTTCCTGCTGATCACGGCGGTCACGGCCTGATTCAAGCTGGGTCCGCTGAAATTGCACTCTGTCCCCTAGTGACTGCACCGGCGGGTTCTCATTGATGGCTGCAAATGCCACGCGAAGCACGTTCCCTCGCGACCGCTGGTTTTCATCCAGCACCACGCCTTCGGTTTGCGGAAAACGTCTTTGAAATTCTTCAAAAGCAGCGCTGGAAGCACCGCGAAAACGGTAGATGGCCTGGTCAGGATCGCCCACGGCAAAAATGTTTTGCTCTTCCCCGGCGAGAAGCTGCGCCAGAATGATGTTGCTGGAATTGCAGTCCTGGAATTCATCAATCAGGATGAACCGCGCCCTTTTACGCTCGCTCTCCAGCAGCGCTGCATTCGATTCCAGCAGCCGCACCGCATTGCGGATCATCATGCCAAACGTGCCCAGGTTCTCGCGCTCCAGCAGGCGCATGGAGTTCGTGTAAACGCGAGCGATCTCCTGCCAGCGCTCAATGATTTCCGCATCACCGATCTCTTCCACGTCCTTTGACCGGCAATTGCGGGGCACATTGCCGCCGGGACGCAGGCAGTCCACATACTTCTGGAACTCCTGCGGGCCTACCAGCTCTTCATGGCAGCGATCAAAAAAATTCTTCAGATCTTCAAGAAACTGTCCCAGATCAGATGGCTTGATAAAACGATTGAGGCCTAATTGATCAATGCGCTGGCGCAGAAAAACATACACATCTTCCGGCAGCAGCAGATTAAATTCCCGCCCTGCGCGCCTCAGGATTCCCAGGCAATAGGCATGAAAAGTCCCGGCCCAGATGTTTGCTCGGATGCCGGCGGTCTTGCGCCGCAGCCGCTTCTCTACGCGCGCTTTCAGCTCATCTGCTGCATTGTCAGTGAAGGTGATGGCCAGAATCTCATCTGGCCGTGCGTGGCCTTGCTCAATCAGCGATGCGATTCGCTCCACCAAAACAGTCGTCTTGCCTGTTCCGGCGCCGGCCAGCACCAGCATGGGACCTGAAACGTGCTCAATTGCCTGCCGTTGTTTCGAATTGGGAGCGAACTTCGTCACCGTGTAAAGCTTTCTCCCATATTATGCGAATCTTAGGCGAAGCGGAAACCATTTCAATGATTAAGTTGAGGAAAAGCTGTTTATTTCTTGTGCGGATCTAAGCAAGTTTTGCGGCGGCAATCGCTACGGCGGCAATGGCTGCGGTTTCCGCGCGGAGAATGGTGTGGCCGAGCGAAGCCGATTTCCATCTTGAAGCCGCGAACAACTCCAACTCTGCTTGTGTCCAGCCGCCTTCCGGGCCAAACGCCAAACTTAATGGCGGTTGAAGACCATCCAGCGCTCTTTGCAATGGAAGTTGTTCTTCTGTCTCTGCAAGTAAAATCCTGTTCCCTTGTGCTTCAGCAATTGCTTTTTTCAGCAACGCCGGTTCAGCAATCTCCGGTGGAGCAACACGCCGCGCCTGCTGTGAGGCTTCATGCGTGATCTTGCGCCAGCGCTCCACGCGCTTGCCTGCTGCCTTGGCCAGATGCTGTTCAGTACGCTGGGCCACCATGGGCACAATTCTGCTCACGCCAAGTTCAGTGAGTTTTTCCACGGCCCACTCAAAACGGTCAAATTTAAAAATGGAAAGATACACCGCGATTTCCGGCAGCGCTTCACTTTCCACTACCGCGCCAAGCGCAAACTCAACTTTATCGTGCGAGGCAAAGATGACCTCGGCAAAACGCGGCACGCCATCGGCGACAACATCAAACGTTTGTCCAACTTTTACGCGTAACACGCGGAACAAATGCGCGGCGTTAGGACCCAGAAGATAAGCGCGATCGCCTTCAACCTGATCGGCAATCCAGCGGCGGCGCGTCATGCGCGAGCAAGCATCATGTAAGAGCCTGCGGCCAGGCCAAGATAGAGGATTCCGAGAAGCCGGCTTTGAAAGACCAGCGCATCCAGCGTGGGATATAGGGCCTGAAAGTAGCACTCAATCGCGCTGAGCATGGAAAAGATTGTGCCGATAATGATCCAGCTCTGGTGGCCCCAGGGCAGGAAATAAATTGCGCCGAACACCACACCGACAACCACAAAAAGCAGGGCGCGCATTTTGGCGCGTGAAAGTGAATTCGCCGCTTTAAAGCGTTCCATTTGCAGTTCGGCAAAACGGCGCGGCAGCAATACGCGGATGATCCCAGCCAGTCCGGCCACGATTACCACAAACCAGATGTAGTATTTACCCAAAGATATCTTTTACCTTTTCAAACAGGCTGCGGCGCTCCGGCTTGTTTTCAATATTGAACGTCTCGCCCAGTTCGGTCAGCAGCTCACGCTGGCGTTTTGTGAGCTTATGCGGCGTCTCCACCCTCACCTGAACAAACATATCGCCTTTGCCCGAGGATTGCATTGCCTGCACGCCCTTGCCCCGGATACGGAAGGTTGTGCCGGACTGCGTTCCCTCTGGGACCTTCATCTTGTGCTCTCCGCCGCCCAATGTTGGGATGACAATTTCCGTGCCCATGGCCGCCTGGCTGAATGAAATTGGCACGGAGCAATGCAGGTCTTTGCCTTCACGCTCAAAGAACGGATGCGGCTCCACATGGATCACGATAATCAGGTCGCCGGAAGGCCCGCCGTTCGGCCCGGAATCTCCTTTTCCCTGATAACGGATTCCCAGCCCGTCTTCAATGCCCGCCGGAATATTAATCTCTTCCGTTCTCTCTTTCATCACGCGCGTTTCACCTTTGCATTTGCTGCAAGGATCAGACACAACGCGGCCCGTGCCTTGGCATGAAGGGCATGTGCGTGCAATGCTGAACATGGCCTGCTGATAACGCACCTGGCCACGGCCGCCGCAAGTGGAGCATACGCTGGGCGCTTTGCCGCCGGCTGAACCACTGCCTTTGCAGGCATCGCAATTTTCATAACGGCGGACTTTGACTTCTGTTTTTTTGCCGAATGCAGCTTCTTCAAAAGTGAGCGTTACATCGGCGCGGGCATCACCACCGCGCTGGGCGCGAGTGCGGCCTCTGCCGCCTCCGCCACCAACATTTACGCCAAAAAAGTCACTGAAGATGTCCCCGAAAATGTCGCTGAAGTCGGCCATGTTGGAAGGATCAAACCCGCCGAAACCTCCGCCGCCATTCACCGCGGCATGGCCATACTGGTCATAGCGGGCGCGCTTCTCCGAGTCCATCAGCACGCTATAAGCTTCCGTGCACTCTTTGAACTTCTCTTCCGCTTCGGCATTTCCGGGATTGCGGTCTGGATGATACTGCATGGCCAGCTTGCGGTAAGAGCTTTTGATCTCCTGCTCCGTGGCCGTGCGGCTCACGCTCAGGATTTCGTAATAGTCGCGTTTTGCTTGCGTCGCCAAAATTGCCTCTATTGTTTTTCTAAAATCCCTCACCTGCTTCAATAGGTGAGAGATCGCTACCCTTCCAAACTTGTTCTAGTTGGATTCCTATTTGCCTAAGGGTTCTTCGTACCGAAGGAGTCCCTCGCTTCGCATCGGGCTTTGGATACGATCAGCCGATCTTCTTCGCCACCCGTACCATGGCCGGACGCAACAACCGCCCTTTCAGCCGATAGCCCGGCTGCAACTCCTCTAACACATGATGATCTGGCGCGTCATTGGTTTCAACCATCTCAATGGCCTCATGCACCCGGGGATCAAATGGCTCGCCCTGCGCCGGCACACGTTCCACGTTTAGCTTTTGCAAAACGTCCTGGAGCTGCTTATAAATCAGCTCCACTCCCTTGCGTAGGTCTTCCGGTTTGGCTGCGGCATTTTTGAGCGCAAGGTTAAAGCTGTCCATTACCGGCAACAAAGTCCGGGCCGCGTCAGATACGGCGAAATCGCGGAACTCGTCTTTTTCTTTTGCAGAGCGCTTGCGATAGTTATCAAACTCCGCCTGCAATCGCGCCAGCCGGTCAAAAAGATTGTCGCGCTCGGCGCGAAGTGTCTGTGCCTCATTGCCGGCTGCTGCCGTGCTTGAGCTTTGCGCATCTCCCGCGGCAGTTTTTTCCTCAAAACCGTCAGCGGGGTCCGCCACGGGAAGTTCATTTTCTGCAGATTGTTTCTGTGCTTCTTCAAGGCCCGTATTGGCCTCACCATTGGTCTTGCTCATTACTACACCTGGTCTCTTAATTGGAATTTTCACGCGTTTTCATTCAGCAGCTTGTCAAAAAGCTGCGCGATATACGAAACCGCTGTGATGGTATGTTGATAATCCATGCGTGTTGGGCCAATCACCGCCAATGATCCGCGCATCTCTTCGCCAACCCTGGCCGGCGCCCCGATCAGCACAAAATTGCGCATTTCCGGCAGCGCTTCTTCCAGCCCAATCACCACGCGCACGGCTTCCTGCCGCGTATCAAGATAAGCCGAAAGCAGGTCAGCTATTCTTTCTTTTTCTTCCAGCGTCTTCACCAGCCCGCGCAAGCGTTCCCGGTCCTGCTGGTTCCCGACGAGATTTGCCACACCTTCTACAAAGATGTTCTTGGCCGGCTCTTCGGCTGCCAGCGCCCCGCTTTTATAAAGCTCTTCCAGGCTTTTCATCAGCCTGTCATATTCGCTGCGCTCCTGCTCAATGCGACGGCCCAGCTCGGTCTTAACGCTGCTCAGGGTCCAGCCCCGGAAATTCTCATTAATATAGTTGGCCGCAGTGTTCAGGTCGCTTTGATCCAAGTCGCGCTCCATCCGCATCATGCGGTCATGGACCACGCCGGCCTTGGTAACCACAACAGCCAGCACTCGATTATTGCCCTGCCGGGAGAAATAAACGTGTTCCAAGGCATTTTTTGGTCCGGCATTGCCAATGGCTACGCCTACTCCACTTGAGACTAGTGAAAGTACATGCGAAGTCCGTTCCAGGAACTCCTGCACGTCCACCGTGCCCTGTAAAGTGTCTGAAATCAATGTTTGGTCGGCAGGAGAGATGGTGGCCCGGCCGGAAATCTGGTCCACATAATATCGATATGCCTGAGGCGTAGGCACCCGGCCTGCCGAGGTATGTGGCTGCTCCAGAAATCCGCTGTCGGCTAGATCAGCCATCACGTTGCGAATCGTGGCGGGGCTCAACCCATCCTTATTCTGCCGTGAAAGTGTCCGTGACCCCACAGGCTCTCCCGTGGAGATATACGTTTCAATGATGGCAGTCAGGATCTCTCGCTCGCGCGGCCCGATATGTCCCGGGTTTGGCATGGCACTAAACTAATAAAATCTTTGTTTCCAGCTACTTGGCAGGATATCCAAAGTTCCTGCACTATTAGATTTTAGGATTTTAGTGAGGTATTGTCAAGATAGCACTTGAGGCCAGAGAGTGCTAATAAGCGCCATTGTCCGCTAGATGGATGCTTCTGTTTGAAACGGTAAAGTCAGCTTACAGCGCTTAGGGGCACGGGACAGGATTGTATCCCAATTTTGATTCCAATCGTGCTCACTCGACCGATCATTAAGTGACATAATTTCAACTTCTAATTTCTTCAATTCTTTCTTTCGCAATTAGTCCGCGGCCGCAGCGTTAAGATTACGGAATGCTCGGGATGCAACGCCCATTTATTTATTACACGAGTTCAATCGCTCTGCTCCGCCCCACTGCTCAAATACCTGTGAAGCAGAGGCATTGATTATCTCAAGCGTGGGAAGTTTACCTTGCCCCAAACCGGATTTGGGGAACACCAGATAGGAGATGATCGGCTCCTCGATACCGCCGTAACGCGGGTTACTATCCAGACCAAGCGCATTAGCCAAGGCAATGGAACCTTCGCCGATTTGGTCGTGCGGACCGATATCGGCAAAGATGGCGAACGCAGATTTTCCGTTCTTCATGTTCGTCACCAGAGCAAGATCGCCCAGGCTAACCCCGAACTGGCGGCGAAATTCGGGAGGCAGCACGATATAAGGAATGCGCGTTGCATCAACGTAGGTAGTGGGATCGGTGCGGCTGCCTTCAGCCGCGTAGAGCGCGGTAGGCGAAACATAAAAGCCTTTAAACGGCCCAGACTGCTGGACCACCGGGTTGCCGTCATCGTCCAGCACGATTCCATTCATGCGCTCTCCGTCTTTCGCGTTCTCAATGGAATCAAGGCCGCGATCATCTGGCGCGTATGCGTTGGGAGCGCCATCCGCGTCAATCAGCATGCCCGCGCGGAAAAGTACGGCGCTGGAAATCTTTTGTATTGGATACGTGCGGAGCGTGAATTGAACACTTGACCACTCAATCGGCTCACAGGAGTTTTGGCGGGCATGGGCCAGAGACGCGCAGAAAAGAAGAACAAGGATGGGCAGCGGTTTCATCAATGATTCCCCAAAAAAGTTTAGCGCAGTGAACCCACACGAATAGTGGGAGTTAACAAAATTTCATAGTTCTTATGACATGGTTAGCCAGTGAAAGGTTACGCCAAGAGAGGACATTACCAAAGCATGATGCACGTTACTTTAGTTGTTAAACCCGCATAAAACCTTGTGCATTTCATCTGCACCGGCATTTACAGTGAACGGGAACTTACTTTTGCATCGGCCCCGGTTGCAGCCAGGAGTATTTGTTCCATGAGTAGCAAACACGTTACCGCTTTGCTTGGAATCTGCTTTGCCATTTTCGCTGCGACCGCCAGCCCCGCACAGGTGCTTACCAATTCCGCGCGCCATCAACTGGATGGAGCGCCGCAAGTAATCTCCGGCCATCCTTTGCAGCACGCAACACCGCAAGCGCTTCGCACGCTGCCCGGATTTTTTGACGACGCAAAATCGAACCATGCAGCAAACATTCAAGGAAATCCCGGAGGGCTGCCGGGAATCGATTCAGTACCGAATTTTAGCCGCGCATTCACCAGCCAGGGCCAGCTATGGCCATACACCATGATCGGCAACGATCCGGCTTTTGGGCAGCGCACGCGCATTCCGGCAAAGATCATTGCGGTTTCTTTGGAACTGCAAAATGCAGACCTGGTCACGACTACAAAAGTTCCCATTGCGCCGTTTGAAGATCTAGTTCTGCGCTCTCCTAGTTTTGAGCAGGCCAACTATTCCAGCGGAGACAATATTCAATACACTGATGCCATTCAGCGCGCCCAATTCTTTCATTCCATGCGGCAGGATTGGCATACCGAACTTCATCCAGTAAAGATTGTGAACCACATCACGATTCAGGTCCCCCGCTTCACTACCGTCGATGTAAACGGTACGCCTACACAAGTGCGCACGTACTTCAGTGGAACTACCAATGAAGGCGGCACCTTTGTCGTGCTGCTGGATAGTTTCTTTAATGACGCATTCTTTAATGCCGTTGCGGCTGAAATCGGAAACAACAATTTCACTACCGATGCATTGAACATTGTTCTTCTGCCCAATACTTTTCTTTTCTCCCTCGACCAGGGACCGCAAGGGTCACTTACGCTTGGCTTCCATACTTTCCTTTTCGATGACACTGTCACTCCAACCCCAATCTGGCTGACCGCGTTTGCCAGTTGGATTTCTCCGGGACTGTTCGAGGGCGGAGTTGAAGACGTTAGCGCGTTGAGCCATGAGATTGGGGAATCTTTTGGCAATCCATTTTTGATTAACAGCGTTCCCGCATGGCAGTTTCCGGGCTTTCCGGGCACATGCCAGGACAATCTGGAGCAAGCCGATCCCATTGAAGCTTTGGCCAATGAAGCTTTCCCTGTGACCATCAATCAGGGACGCAGAAACTTTACCTATCATCCGCAGGTTGAAGCATTGTTGCCATGGTTTGAAGAGGCAATGCGCTCAGATGCAATTCATGGCGCATATAGCTATCCGGATACAACGGCACTCACAGGCCCGGCAATTTTCTTTGGACAGCTAAGTTGTCCAGCACAATAACTACGAATCAATAGCAGCAATAATAGATAGAGCAGATAGCGCCGGAAGATTCGGCGCTATTCTAGTTTGGGTGTTTACTTAACACCGGTGGATTAGATGTAGCAAGGAAAGTGGTAAATAGTTGCACTGAATTTCACAACCTTTGCTAGGTTCAGCCCAACATCTTCACATCTTCAAGTTGAGAATCACCGAATAGCATTTTTTGTTCAACTCTGTATTGCGGAGCAGCCAGAGTAGGCATATCGTTATCAGGCCCTGTAACTCTGAATTTGTCCTTCAGGAGAAATAGATGAGCCCCTCCCCCAAACTTCTGTTCTTTGCCGTATTGTTTTTTGCATTCACTCTCAGCAGCTTCGCCCAGAAGCCGTCCACAGACCCTGAAGCCGCCGCTGCCATCGTGAATGGTCAAGCAGGCCTTTCTTCAAACGTGACTCCGGTTAACGTACAGCAAACCCAGCCAGGCCAACTGACAATCGGTTCTGATACTGTCTTTGACGCCGTAACAGGAGGCATTGTCGGTGGTGTCCGCAACAATGCATCTGTAAACACAGCTGCTGGCAGATCGCAGGCCGGTAACGATGATGATCTGGTGAACGGTGATGTTCGCCACACGCCGCCCGGCGGCACAATTGATGGGCTGGATACAGTGGCCACTTTTGGCGGAGCGTTTGCCGCGCAGGCAGGTCCAAGCCAGGGCCAGGTATTTAAGTTCACCATGATGGGAAATCATCCATTGGCCGGTGGCACCACTGTGATTCCTGCCAAAATCGATGAGGTCTCCCTGGTCTTGTTGAACGCCGATGGCAGCGTCTTCACCACCGTTCCGGTTGCGCCTTTTGAGCAGCTCTTCCTGGAATCTCCCAACTTTGAGCCGCTGGATTACAGGTCAGGCAAAAACATTGAATATTCTGACGCTGTTCACCGCGCACAATTTTTTAACCGTATGGCAAAAGACTGGCACACCGTGCTGGTCCCTCATGTAGTGAACAAGGTCTCCATAACCGTGCCCCGGTTCGTCAACGTTCGTCTTTCTGACGGGACCATTATTCAAGCACGGTCTTATTTCACCGGAACAGCCGCGGATGGCAGCACGTTTGTGCTGATGCTCAATCTTCTGTTCAACGCCCTTTTTGACAATGAAGTGGTGAATGAAA
>DASRCD010000818.1:0-4249 GCA_035653315.1 Candidatus Angelobacter sp. | reverse complement strand
TTGCTGAAATGTTGCCAGCCTCGCTGCGGCAATGGCTTAATTTTGCCATTTTCACCCAGAATCTGTATTGCTGGCGAGTAATTTGCGTGGTTCTGGATTTCGCCGATCTCGGTGACGCTTACACCAGCAACGCGCGGCGGCACCTTGGCGGATTTCGGTGCAGTAAAAAGGAGTTCGTAATCTTCGCCGCCGTGCAGCGCCAGTTCCAGATTTGCATTTTTGCCCACCGGGATGGAGCCTGCCTTGATCAGGGCGGAAACACAGCTTTCTTTGCAGAGATGAGAAAGGTCCACAGAAAGGCCATCGCTCAGGTCGATCATGGAAGTGGCCAAGCCGCGTGTTCGCAGCCATTGTGCCACCGCGATTCGTGGCGTGGGATAAAAATGCGGACTGGCCTTTGATACGCGAATTTTTTTACCCCCAAAGAGCTGTTGCAGAACGGCTGCCGAACCACCAAGCGCGCCGGTGACAAAGATACGATCTCCGGGCCTTGCCCCCGAACGTAAGAGAGCTTTTCCCGCGGGAGCCTGTCCCGTAACGATAATGTCTGCCGTGATCTGCTGCGCGGAAGAGATATCGCCCCCGGCAAGTTGCACCCGGAAGCGTTTTGCCAGGTTTGTCAGTCCGCGTAAAAATCCATTGACCCAGCTTTGCGGCAATTTTGACGGCAAGCCCAATGAAAGAAAGCAGGCCAGCGGCTCTCCGCCCATGGCGGCAATATCACTCAAGCCGCGAGTCAGGCAGCGATGGCCAACAACCTCCGACGGGTGCCAGTTCCGGCGGAAATGGACATTTTCAATGCAGAAGTCGGTGGTGACTAAAAGCTCAAAACCCGGCGTGATGCGCAGAACGGCGCAATCATCCCCAATGCTCCTGATGACCGCCTTGTTCTTGGTGCGGCCAGCCATCTGCTGAATACGGAGAATTAAATCCCGCTCCTGAAGCATAGGCAACTATATCAAAAGCAAAGACTTGGCCGAGCTTTGATAAGCCTGAAGCACACCAAAGTCCTGAAGCCAAGCCACCCGGAGGTAATGCGTTTTGGCGTTAAACACTAAGTTAATCACCGGTTGAACAAAAGTTGCAGCCGATAAGTAGCAGGAGTGTGGTCATACAAGAGGCGGAAGGACATGGCTTAAAAGGCTTGTTTGCAGGGCCATGCAGCCAACCTTCGTTACTGCCGTTGACTGATTCGAACATTGACAGTGGAAGAACCGGCTTGTTAAGGTTATGCAACATTTAAGGATTTAAGTTTCCACTGGCGCTCCAATATCTCCCCTGACTGAACAGGGGCGCGGTGGAAGGTAATTTAAGGTCGGCGTGACGGCCGTTTAAGTTCTCCCATCAGGAAGGGTGGGGACCACAACAGCAAAGGTGCTCCAGAAGCACATGAGTTAGACAATCTTTGCGCGAGGTGTTTACTTGCGAAAGCGTTTTTACATAATGCTGGTGGCCCGCAATGCGGAAGGGGACCTTCTGAAGATCCCGGTTCCGATGCACTACCTTTATATGTTTGTGGCTGGCGCGTTATTGGGCGTGTTGAGCATCACCGGAATGGTTGGGTCTTATACCCGCATGGTGGTGAAGACACAGCATTTCAATGAGTTGCGCAGCGAACAATGGGCCCTGAAGAAGCAATACTCACAGTTGGAACAGATAGCGCAAGAGAACGAACTGCAGGCACAGTCACTCAGCTCTCTGGCAGGTGAAGTTTCCTCTCTATACGGCCTTAAGCCTGATCCGGTGTTTCAGGATGATGATCCGGCGTCGGCCTCCTGGCAACAATTTGATGCGTTGCGCAACACGGCCATGAGCGGTGCGGCATCCGTGGGCATTGGCATGGGCGAAGTGCGCGACACTAGTATTCACGATTGGGTGCGGCTCGCGGCGGCGCCTACTCTCTGGCCTGTTCAGGGGAGAGTCACCAGCTCTTTTGGCGAGCGCAGTGATCCATTCAGCGGCGAGGGTGCGTTCCATCGCGGCGTGGATATCTCCAGTGATTACGGCACCAGAATTATTGCTCCGGCGGACGGCATTGTTCGTTTTTCTGATTTCATGAACGGATACGGGCGTACGGTGTTGATTGACCATGGCAACGGAATCAGCACTCTGTATGGGCATCTTTCCGGCTTTGCGGTAAGCGCGGGACAGTTGATCCATCGGGGCGATTCCATCGGCTACGTGGGGCAGAGCGGACGCAGCACCGGCCCGCACCTGCACTACGAAGTACGCATCTACAACACTCCGGTAAATCCGCATAAATACCTGCGTTTCAGCTTCAATCAGCAGGTGGCGTCAGGCGCAATGTAATCAGCGCTTGCGCGGGACCGGCGTCGGCGTCGCGCTGGGAGTTGGAGTTGCTGGTTGCTGGCGCGCTTCAGACCAGATTTTCTTGAGAATACTTTGTGGGACTGTGGCGGTGAAAACCGCCACATTTTCTTTTTGCGCCACTTGAATGCTATCGAAAGCCGCTTTTATATCCTCATCCGGCCCTTTCATTCCCAGGGATTGGCCAATGCTGCGGACCATCGTTAAATTCGTGTTGGCGGAGTCAGCAATCTGTTTGGCCTGGGCTTCATTCTGCGTGATCAGGTCGGCGCGCAGCAGCAGATTGCCTGCATATCGTACTGAACCCACTGCCACAGCATCCGCGGGCAGTGTGAGCGCGAATCCGCCCGGAAGCTGAAGATTACCCTGCTTGTTGGGAATGCGGTCAATAAGCCATGCCAGGCTGCCGACTGGAACATTGCGATAGTAGCCGGAGAGCAGCGCAGGACCGCTGGCGGGCTTGATCATGCGGTCAATAATGCCGCGCATTGGCTCCGGAGAAGGCATGTTGGTGGCTGCCAGATGAGTATTATCGAGAAACGTGACGCGAACGTTATGGCCTTCATGCTGAATCGAGTAGATGACGCGGTCACGATATTGTTCCGCACGGGAAGAAAGCTTCAGCAGATAGGCTTTTACCCGCTGCACATCGAAACGACCGGTAAATATCTCTGAAGATTCCACATCCCGGCCGTCCGGTGTGTCACGGCGGGACATGGCTACCTCATCCAGATCGCGCTCAAACTGTATGCCAGTTTGCTCGACAAAATCTTTGTACTCGCCTTCCATCTCCACCGGGTTGGACTTGCTCAGGTCCAGCAGGTGAAGCGGTTTCAGGTTCACGTAGATGAGCAGATCGCCTTCCGGCAGAAGCGTGGCTGTTTCCGGCACAGACGACGTGCGGTAATAAAGGAAGAAAGCCGCGCCTGCCACGGCGAGCAGCAAAATGGCTGAAATCAGCAGTTTGCGTTGGCGGGACATGCGGCCATTAGTATAGATTAAGTGACTTTTTTAAGCTGGTTGGGCCGCAAAGTCCCTGTTTATTGTTACAATAATGGCGGAGCGGTACCACGCAAGGTTACGTTTCCCCTTAAAGGCAAGAGTCAAGATGTTGCAGGCGCATTGGCGCTTGTGCTAACTTATTTGCTTTGTGCCCGATTACGGGAGATTTGTGCTGGCGTAGCTCAGCTGGTAGAGCATCTGATTTGTAATCAGAGGGTCGGGGGTTCAAGTCCCTTCGCCAGCTCCAGTTGTTAACGGGATTTTGCCGGAATGCGAAGCTGGACGCATTTCGGGACAAGCAGGCACTGCGCAAAAGTAATTTCTACCGGAACGCAATTCCACGAAACACTTTCCAAAAACGTCAGGTTTTAAGACGTAAAAATGCGGAAGTATGTTCGCGCGTCCCTTGATTCGCTTTTGTCCTTCTTGGAGAAAAGCGCCCGTTTGTAGGCCAGCAAAAGAGCCGGGTGAGTGTTTATGGGTGGCAGCAACGCCCTGAATCATGCCCTTCGCGAGTGGATCGGCGCGCGCGTAGCAGGCCTCGGTTTCAACGCACAGGTGACCGAGTGGTTAATGGTAGCAGACTGTAAATCTGCCGCTCTTCGGAGCTACGGAGGTTCGAATCCTCCCCTGTGCACCAGATTGTTTTTGAGCTGATGTTGAGGCGTTTTGAAGGCGTGAGCGAAGCCATAGCTGAGCGGGAGCCTTCAGCCAAAATCCTGAGCGCAGCGAAGGATCTCATCAGATGGAAGTTGTTTTGAGCTGATGTAGCTCAGTTGGTAGAGCAGCAGTCCCTTGGTAAGCCCGCAGCGGGTAGCTGCGGAAAAGAAGGGAAGTCACCTGGTGACCTCTGCTGATAAGGGCGAAACAGTTTTGAGCTGATGTAGCTCAGTTGGTAGAGCACTCCCTTGGTAAGGGA
>DASRCD010000817.1:0-5048 GCA_035653315.1 Candidatus Angelobacter sp. | reverse complement strand
CGGAAGACCTTGACATTCTTGGCGACGGTAGTCTTTTTCAACTTCTCTGCATAGCGCGCACGCGCATGGGACGGCAATGTCTGTCGCAGTGGCTGCTGCATCATGCCAGTCTGGAAGAAATTGCGGAACGGCAGGCCGCAGTAACTGAATTACGCGATAAGCTCAATCTGCGCGAAGACCTAATTGCCGTTGGCCAGAATGACCGTATTGAAGCTGATCCAAAGGCATTGGCGGAGTGGGCGGCAGAAAACAGCGGCTTAAAAGATGGGCGCTGGTGGGCATTGGTGCTAGCCGTGCTGAATATTGCCGCTCTGGTTTATGGATTCATGGTGCTATGGGCGCCTTTTGTTGTGCTGCTCATGATCAATGGCAGCATTATGTACCGGCAACGCCACAGGCTGGAAAAGCTTTTTGCCCGGCTTGGAGAAACCCATAAAAATCTTGAATCACTCGCTTTATTGCTTCGTCGCATTGAGGCTGAAAGCTTTACCTCGCCTCTGCTGCGGCAGCTGCAATCCCGGCTCATTACCCACGGAACGCGCCCTTCAGAATGCATTGCTCGCCTCGACACGCTTTCCGATCTTGAAGATTCGCGCCACAACTGGTTTGTGCGTCTCTTTGATGTGCCGCTGCTTTATTCGCTGCAGGTAGCATTCGCCCTGGAAAACTGGCGGCGCAAATTCAGCAGCGGCATCCAAACCTGGCTGGATGTTGTCGGACAAATAGAAGCATTGGAGTCGATTGCCGCGTATGCGTATGAGCATTCTGCCGACCCATTTCCTGAATTCATTTCCGCCAGTCCTAGTTCTACCTCTGGCTCCATTTTCGAGGGCGAATCTTTAGGCCATCCTCTTCTTCCTTCCGATCAATGCGTTCGCAATAACGTAAAACTAGGCGGACGAAACCAGGTTTTGCTGGTGAGCGGTTCAAATATGTCTGGCAAGAGCACGTATCTGCGCGTGATCGGCATCAATGCGGTCCTTGCCATGATGGGCGCTCCTGTCCGCGCCCGCCAATTGCGCCTTTCGCGCGTAGCTGTTGGGGCATCCATGCGCGTTTCCGATTCCCTACAGAAAGGCATCTCTCATTTTTATGCTGAAATCAAACGCCTCCGCCAGGTAGTGGACCTCTCTTCACAGCCCACTTTGTTTCTTCTGGATGAGGTTTTGCAGGGCACCAACTCGCATGATCGCCGCGTTGGCACAGAGGGTGTCCTGCGCACTCTGGTCCGTAATGGCGCGATTGGATTGGTCACTACCCATGATCTTGCCTTGACGTCACTGGAGCAGGTTTTCCCTGACCGCGTAAGCAACGTGCATTTTCAGGAGCGCTTTGAAGATGACCGCCTCTCCTTTGACTATTGCCTGCGTCCCGGCGTGGTCACCACCAGCAATGGCGTGGAGTTAATGAAGTCCATTGGGCTTGATGTCTCCTGAATCTTCGCGAGTTAGATAAATCCGTGTCGTGGTAGCGGTTTGGAAATTTGAGCAGCTTTGCATTTTGAATTCTTCATACCCAAGCATCAGGATAGATGACAATCGGTAGCAGACAGCGGAACAGCAGGTTTAGTCGTAAGTTGAGTCCAGAGATGCTGGTATTACCGGACTGGACAGGCCTGCGAAGGAGCTGTCATTAAGGTCTGGTCGGGGAAGCTGAAAGCGCCGTCAATTGCGTCTGAGGTTGCGCCTCGTTGGAACCATTGCAACAATACTTGGCTCTGGGGATGGTAGGTAAACCCGTCGATCAGCACTGGATATCCCGCATTGGGGAAAGTTGCCAGCGGATCTGCTGTTTCAAGGTTGCTCTGGCATGCAGTGCTGTTCGGCACCTGCCACGCAGGCACCACGTTGCTGCCGAAGGGATTATTCATCCACTCGGAAATCTCATGGCTCATAGGCGTGACATCCGACAAGTTGGATAAAATCCCCGAATCCATCCAACTTGCCCAGATAAATGTCTGGACAAACTTGTTTCCACCAAGATCGCCGACATCAAATGACGTATGGAAGCCGAGCACGCAGCATTTCTTGATTTCACTCTGCGGCGCCAGAAATACATTAGACGTAAGTGCAATCGCCAATGAATCAACGCGCAGATTTTCCAGTTGAATGATTGTGTTCAGTTGCGAGATGAAAAAATCTGTATCGACGACGGCATAAACTACGCCGGTGCTGCGATTGCGATAGACCTTGGCCAGCCCGCGTGGAACGTCAATTCTTATGGGTGAAAGGACCTCAGGCTTGCCCAGCAATGTATGCCAATCCTGGCTGGAGGAATGGAAAAACTGGGCGCGCTGTATAGCGTCAGCAAATTGTGTAAAGCCGGTTTGATATTGCGCATTGCGGAAATTCGGAGAAGCCTGCACCTTGGGGATGATAGGCATGGGATCGAGCACAACCGGTGCGCCGTTCTCATCCACGAACTCTTCAAAGAACATGGAAATGGGGATGATCTGCGTGGGCACTTCTGTGGTCACGCCTGATTGCGGCTTGGATCCAACAATGGTGTAAGGATAAGCATTGCCCTGCGAGGCAAATGAGCCAGAAAAATGGGGTACGCTCAAAATGCGTCCCTGCTTCATCGCGAGACGGGCGTCATTGGAAAGCTTACTGGCAGCTTCAAATTTTGGCTGAGCGCCTTGATTTTGCAAAAATCCACCAGCAGCTTCAATCGGCTGGGTTGTGTCAGTTGCAGGGTTCTGAGCAAAGCCTGCGCCGCCCAGCAGACACAGCATCGCTATCGCATAACAAAAAGTGGAAATGCGGGCGCGCAGCCGGTTTGGCAATAAATACACGAATGCCTGCTTGTGGGAGCTACAATCTGCTATTGTCCAATGACCTGCCGGATTTGTCGAATAAAATTGTCATAAATTCATGATATCTAAGGGCTTTTCCCTAACCTAATCCAGCTATTCCATTAGACTTTCCAATACTAATAGAGATAGCAGCAGCTTACCTTCGAGAATTGTGATGCCCAGAGCACCGCGAATGATGGCGTCCTTTTTTGATATAGTTCTGCTGCCTTCATGAAGAAGAAAACCAATCAGAGCGTGACCGTGGCAGTGGTGCAGGCTGCCTCTGTGGCCTTTGATCAAAAACGAACATTGACCAAGGCGCTTAATCTTATCCGCGATGCGGCGAAAAAGGGTGCACAGCTTGTCCTTTTTCCTGAGGCATTTATCTCCGGCTACCCTCGCGGGTTGGATTTTGGCGCAGTGGTCGGCTCCCGTAGCGATGCCGGGCGTGAAGATTTCAAGCGCTACTTTGAAAATGCCGTAGAAGTACCTGGGCCCGCGGTGGATGCTTTGAGCAAAGCCGCGCGTTCTCATTCCATCTATCTGGTCATGGGAGTGATTGAGCGGGAACGCGGCACTCTTTACTGCTGCGTGATGTTCTTCGCTCCGGATGGAACATTGCTGGGTAAGCACCGCAAAGTCATGCCTACCGCATCTGAGCGGCTGATATGGGGTTATGGAGATGGCTCAACCTTGCCTGTCTTTGACACTCCTTTGGGCAAGCTGGGAGCAGTGATCTGCTGGGAAAATTACATGCCGTTGCTGCGCACCTACATGTATTCGCAAGGCATTGAGATTTATTGCGCCCCCACGGCCGATCATCGTGATACATGGTCCGCCAGCATGCAACACATTGCCACCGAAGGCCGCTGCTTTGTCCTGGGGTGCAATCAATTCAATCGCCGCCGCGACTTTCCAGAGAACTACAAGACCGGGTTTGGCGATGCGCCCGAAACAGTACTCTCGAAAGGCGGAAGCTGCATTGTGGATCCCTTTGGCAGGTTTCTGGCTGGCCCAAATCATGAAGACGAGACGATTCTGGTAGCTGAGCTTGATATGGGACTGCTGCCAAAAGCAAAGTTTGATTTTGATGCCGTAGGCCATTATTCACGCCCAGACATCTTTCAATTAACGGTGGATGACCGGCCCAAGCCGCCGGTTGCAGTACTTAGCAAGAGCACCAAAGCAAAGAACTGACCAAAGAAATTAAACAAAGAACATTGATGATTTCCCGCACTGAAATTCAGGACGCAGCCCGCCGGATTGCTCTGCATGTCCGGAGAACGCCCACTCTTGCTCTGGAAGAAAAAGCTTTTGGCATTGATGCCCGGATCTTCTTCAAACTGGAATGCCTTCAGCACACTGGATCATTTAAACCGCGGGGCGCTTTCAATTGCATGCTTACATCTGAAATTCCAGCAGCCGGAGTAATTGCCGCATCAGGGGGCAATCATGGCGCAGCAGTGGCTTATGCCGCGCAAAAGTTGAAGCATCCTGCGGAAATCTTTGTTCCTGTGATTACTCCGCCCAATAAAGTTGAACGGCTGCGGCAATATGGCGCTGCTGTGAATATTGCCGGCAACAATTATGCAGAAGCATTAGCGGCCAGCCTGAAGCGTGCCGCGGAGAGCGCCGCGGTTTCCATTCATGCCTATGATGATCCCCGCGTTCTCGCCGGACAGGGCACTCTGGGCATGGAGTTGGAAGAGCAGGTGCGCGGACTGGATTCCGTGCTCATTGCCGTGGGTGGCGGCGGATTAATTGGCGGAGTGGCGGCATGGTATCAAGATCGAGTACGCGTGATTGGCGTGGAACCGGAGCGCGCTCCCACATTGCATAATGCGCTGGCGAACGGAAAAGTCATTGAGGTTGAAACAGGTGGAGTTGCCGCGGATTCGCTTGGGGCAAGGCGCGCTGGGGAGATGATGTTCCCGATTGCCCAGAAATTTGTTCCCCAATCCCTTCTGGTTACAGATGAGGCGATTGTAGAGACCCAGAAAACTTTATGGCAAAAGTTCCGCCTGATCGCTGAACCGGGCGGCGCAACGGCGCTGGCGGCACTGCTCTCCGGCGTCTACAAGCCGCATTCCGGAGAACGTGTGGGCGTGGTTCTGTGCGGGTCCAATGCAGAGCTTTCAAAATTTCCCGCCTGATCACAAACTGAAGCACACGTAATCCATTTTTCTTGGATGAACGCGCGTGAACAGCCTTTAATTCAGGCAGTTCGCCGCAAATCTGGTAGTTAAGCCTGCAA
>DASRCD010000816.1:0-4690 GCA_035653315.1 Candidatus Angelobacter sp. | reverse complement strand
CCGGTCTGGCTTCTGGAATGGGCATCTTTCAGGGCACCCTCGGATTTGCTGCGAGTAAATACATTGTTGTTCCCTTTGGCGCGGCGCTGGTTTGGTTTGTAGTGGTGCGCGGATCATACAAGCCGGTGGAACGCATCCTGATCTTGTTTTCGCTGGTTTACTTTACCTACCCGGTTTCCGCGATTCTGGCACATCCAAACTGGGGGCAGGCCATTAAAGATACTTTTGTTCCTCACGTGAGCCGCCAGTCAGATTACATTGTGCTTTTGGTTGGGCTGGTAGGCACTACCATTACTCCGTGGATGCAGTTTTACCTTCAGGCTTCCATTGTTGAAAAGGGAATCACCAAACGGCAGTACGCGCTCTCCCGCTGGGACGTGGTCCTTGGCTGCATTGTGACCGATGTGATTGCCTTCTTTATTGTGGTGGCCTGCGCTGCAACTTTATATTTAAATGGCAACCATAATATCGACGATGCCGCTCAGGCCGCGGTAGCTTTAAAGCCATTGGCAGGAAGGTTTGCCGCATTGCTTTTTGCCGTGGGACTGGTCAATGCGGCCCTGCTCTCAGCCGCCATCTTGCCCTTGGCAACAGCTTATAACATTTGTGAAGGGCTGGGCGTGGAATCAGGCATTAACAAAAAGTTCTCTGAGGCCCCAACATTTTACTGGATCTATACGCTTCTGATCGCCGGCGGCGCAGGCATGGTCCTGATTCCAAGACTACCGCTCATTAAGCTGATTCTTTATTCCCAGGTCGTCAATGGAATGCTGCTGCCCTTTGTCCTGATCTTTATGCTCAAGCTGGTGAACAAGCCGGAACTCATGGATAATTACACCAATTCACGCGTGGGCAACGTGATTGCCTGGAGCACCAGTGTGATCATGATCGGGCTGACCATTGCGTTCATCTGGACGCAACTTACCGGATAAATATTTGAGTGGTCAGTTTGTCGGGATTACGATCTTGGAGAATTGGGCGAACCAGGATTTTAGTATTCCAACTGGCCATTCCATTATTCAAGGAGTCTTCCTGCGCTAATGTCTTTCACCAGCCCAAGGTCCGCTTCAAGAAAATCATAAGTGGGCAGCTCTTTGCGGCTCACCCAGCGCACGTCGCGGAAAATGCGGTTCTCTATTTCCCGATCAAATAACTCTACCCGGTAAAAATGCAATTCCACGCCATTCCCACCGGCGTAAGTGTGCTGGATGGCCGCCACCTTGCCGCCAGGAAACTCCCATTTCAACGCCATGGCCTGCCCTTCTTTGCGCTGGCAGATCAGGATTGTGTTTTCACGGAGAATCAGCGCGGCTACTACTTGTTTGAATTGACTGGCTGCCATATTTGATCTTACAAATAAAATTTAATGAATTATTTTTTCGCTTAGGATGAATCTTAATTAGCTCTCCATCTTTGCTTTACCAACTACCAACTAACCTCTGCTCCTCAGTTCCTCTGTGTTTCAAGCATGTTGGCTTGTATTTGCCTTATCCCTATATTCATTGGAAAGCTTTCCGGATGAATAGCTGCGGCCAATGCATGTAGCCCCTGAACCAGCGTGCTCGCCGGGGTATTCAAGTATTCATCATTAATGCAGTAAACGCGTCCCTCCTGCGCTGCTTTGGTCTGCTCCCAGCCGCGGCGCGGAATAATTTTTTCCAGCGGCACACGGTCACCGGCTCCGCACCATGCCGCCACAATAACTTCAGGGTTCGCCAGCGCTACTTCTTCTTCCGAGATATGTTTTCCCGGCTGGCCAAAGAATCGGCCGCCTGCCGCTTCCACCAACTCAGCCACCCACGATTGAGAAAGGATCAGCGGCTTGCCCCATTCTTCACAATAAACCAATGGCTTTTTGAGTTGCGCCGTTTTTTCCTGTACGGCATTGATCTCTGATTGCATCTTTTCAATTACAGCTTCGCCTCGCGCCTCTGCCCCCAGAAGGCGCGCGATCATCAGAATATCTTTGTAGATATCGCCCAGAGACCTGGGCGCAAGCCCCAGAAAGGGAACTCCGCTTTTAATGATTTCCGCCACAGCCTCAATCTGGTAGGGCACTGAAGCAATCACCAGGTCCGGCTTGGCGGCCAGGATCTGCTCTGCTTTTGCCGTCCAGGAATCTTCCACAATCATGCAGCCCGCGGTAGTCACCTCAGGGCAAATGTCCGCACAATATTTAGTGCATGCGGCAAGCAGATGCAGCAAGCCAAGATCGCGCAGCGTTACCGTAACACTGGGCTGTAGCGATACCACTCGCTGCGGAGCATGATTTTCTGGCATCATTGAATTATAACGATGAGGAGCCGCGGGTTGTAGCTGGCCTTTGTCGGCAGTATCGTCATGAAACACTGCGATAGAAATAATGCCTTATTCATCCGGCGTTCTTGATCACTTTGAACATCCGCGCAATGTTGGGGAACTCCCATCGCCCGATGCGGAAGTGCGCCTGGAGCACCCGGTCTGCGGTGACATCATGAGCCTTGCGGTCAAGCTTTCCGGTGGCTGCATTCATGAGGTCCGCTATCGCACGCGCGGCTGCGTGGCTTCCATTGCTGCTGGTTCGTGCCTTACGGAGATGATTCAAGGTAAATCCCTCGCGGAGGCCGCGGCCTTAAAACGTGAGCAGTTGCTCGATGCGCTGGGTGGCCTGCCCAATGCTTCCGTTCATGCTACTCACCTTGCCATGGACGCCCTGGCCCAGGTCTTACAGCAGCTAAAGAAAAAACAGCCCACAAGCAACGCGGACCTTACTGGCTGATTTCTACTATCAGTGTGCGCGGGAGTAGTATTAAAATAGTTAATATAGCTAATAACAATAACTTTTTAATAATTGTCCTGCCGGAGTTCCTGACCTCTCAACATTAAAACTGCTGCGTTGGCCTGGGATTGGCAGTACAATATCTCCCCTACGTGCCCTGCCCGGGACGAGAAGGAATGAATCATGAATTCGCCGCTGGCAATGATCTTGCTGCTGTATCTAACCACGTTCGCGGCCCCCGGTGCTTCTGTAAACGGATTGAAGATCGTTACCCGGCAGGTGACCGGCGGTTTTACAGATACCAGGACTGAATATCTCGCAGCCGACCGGCTCCGCAATGAATGGCAATCCCAGTTGCGCGACCACGTTGGCCCTCCCATGGCGACCATTATCCTGCGCGGGGAGCATGATCATGTTTATGTTCTTGATCTTCAGGCCCACGAGTACCTCGCTTATGATACGGACTCGCGCAGCTCTGGCGTAGGGCTCAAGCCGCGTCCCATGGCCCAGTCTGGCGGTACTCTGCAAATCTTTATTGAAAATACGGACACTGGCGAGAAGAAGGATATTTTCGGGCATATCGCCCGCCACATCCTTACGCGGGAAACGCGAGTAGCCGGCCCGGGCGCTTGCTCCAAGCCCTCAGTAAGTGAGACCGATGGCTGGTATATTGACGGCTCTGTTATGCCGGAGTGGCGGCAGCTCAAAAAAGATGTTGGCGGAATTGTCGTGGCATCCGAGGTAGCCGGTGTTTCCAATGACAAATGCCTGAACAAAACTGACAAGATTGAAGTCCACCGCAGCGGTGTTGAAACAGGTTTTCCTGTAAAAGTCACAACTACACTGCGCAGTGAAGTGACTCAGGCGGACGGAAGCGCGCATACTCTCTCCTCAACCTGGGGATCGGAAGTTGTGGAATTGAAAGAAGGTCCGCTGGAGCCGTCATTATTTGAGATTCCTTCAGGCTTTCAGCGTGTGGCTGCTCTCCGGAACTGGGCCACTGCTCCGCCGCGTCCACTTACGGGATGGGAATGGTTCAAGCAAAAACTGCAAGACATGTTTCAGTAGGCTTTAACCACTAAGAACACAATAAGCATGGCTACATTTTATTTTGTGTTCCTTCGTGTCCTTTGTGGTTTATTGGTTCGGTTTTATCGCCATTGGCCAATAAACAGGCCAGTTTTTTTGTCGCGCGATTTTTTCCAAGTCAGGATTCGGGTTCACCACAAACGGATGGCGCGCAATTTCCAGCATGGCAAGATCATGAATGGAGTTGCCAAAGCATGCATCCACGGTCTTTCCCATTACCTCATTTAGCGCCGTTGCTTTGCCCGGGCCGCTGGGGACGCGAACCAGCCGATCCGTTGCCTTTTCTTTTTCCAAGTGTACACACGCGGCCAGCACCCGGCTTCCGGGGATGCCAAAGCGCTTTACGCCTTCACGCACCACCCAATCATTGGTGGAGGAAACCGCCCATATCTCACAGCCCATGGAATGCAGATTCTGCGTGAGTTGCCGCATTTCAGGAAAGATGCGCGACTCAACCTCTGAGGTAAAAAATTCCTCCGCGGCTTTTTCCAGTTCAGCCATGGGAATGCCGGAATTAATGGTCACCATCTCACCGCACATGATTTCCTCGCCCACGTTGCCGGCTTTGTAATCGGCATAGCGGGCAATGGCCCACTGTGCCACCTTCGGCGATATCATGCCGCGCTTCATTTCCCAGTAAAAAAAATCCGCGCCGGAGTCGCCACTCCAGAGCGTGCCGTCGCAATCAAAGACGGCAATCCGTGGCTTCAGTGCAAGAACGGTTTCCACGAACTTCTGGCTGAGCAGGGAATCTGGCGTATCAATTTTCTGTGTATCAGTTTTCAAAGCCTGGTTCCTGTCTGGATTTTTTCAAAATCTTCCGGCGTATCCACGTTGGCGGCT
>DASRCD010000815.1:0-3835 GCA_035653315.1 Candidatus Angelobacter sp. | reverse complement strand
GCTAACCTTAGCAATAGTTGGCCATGGGATCAAGCACAAAGTTTAACTAGCCCAAGCAGAGGCAGCTATTTTTATCTGCGCTTATCCAAGGAATCTACGGCGACCTCCGCTTCTTATGACAAATTATTCGCGTCATCGCCGCCGGTTACGTCATAGCAGGCGCCTGTCACCATCGCTGCCAGGTCAGAAGCAAGAAACACCGCTGCCGGTGCAAGGTCTTCCGGCTTGAGCCATGGCACCTTCAGCGGGACATGCGGAGCACGAGCCTGCGCTGCCTGTTGCTCGGTGGGATTTTTAGGTGGGTTGTCTGTGGCTTCTATTTCGCCGATGAGCGTGCTCCAGCGCGACTCATTATGAGTGAGCGGCGTATCCACCAGGCCGGGGATGAGTGCATTCACGGTAACTTTGCTCTTACCCAGTTCAAGCGCGGCGGACTTCATCAATCCAATAATCCCCCACTTGGATGCGGAATAAGACGCCATGTTCTTTGATCCGTGCTTGCCCTGCATGGAGGCCAGCACAATAATCCTGCCCTGCCCCCGCTTGACTAACCGTGGCCCAAACGCGCGGAGGGTATTGGCCGTCCCGTTCAGGTTGTTGTTGATCACGTCTGTCCACTCCCAGTCTTCCATTTCAAGCAGAGGTTTGTAGAGCTGGGTTGCGGCATTAGCTACAACAATATCGATATGTCCGAATTGCTGTTCAACTTTGTCTGCGGTGGAACGGAGAAAGGTCATATCGCGCACGTCGCCCACAACCGGCATGAACTTGCGTCCATGCTTTTGCACCAGTTGTCCGGTCTGGTCCAAGTCTTGCCGCGTTGTGACTGCGTATTCCTGTACAGGCAGGATTTTGCTGCAAATATCGAGCCCCACAATATCAGCGCCGTTGGCCGCCATATCAACGGCAATCGCCCGCCCAATGCCGCGGGCTGCTCCGGTAATAACAGCAACTTTGCCGCTGAGCAAGCCATTGCCAAACGCTTGCCCTGGCCAGGTTTGCGCATTGGTCAGAGATTGGGCGGAAGCCAGAGTGGAAGATTGTTGTCCAGAGCTCTGCTGCCCTGAAGACGATTGTCCCAATAAGCTGCTGCTTGCCGCCATGCCGCCGACGATCATCCCGCCCTTCGCCAGCAACCGGCGACGCGTAATGTTGCCTTCATGCTCCTGCATTCCTGCACCTCAATCTGACGTAATCGCTTGAGGCGGTAAGATGCGGCAAGCGTGTATTCGTGTTTAATGCCGATATGCGCCACACATTGCTCAATACGTGGCGGTCAAATAAGTTAGCAGATTACCCGCAATGCGGGACTTAAAGGAAATGATCAGGCCGCCATTGGCTGCGCCGCAGAAGAATACAGTGTTTTATCAAGCCACTCTGCAACAGGGGTTTGCAGGGCAAAATGCAAAAGGATCTCGCTATCGTCCAGAACGCGCCACTGCCCATTTGGATGTTGATACGGACGGCCATCGGCATTCACGGAGCGGAACTCCACGGTGTTTTGTTGAATACGATATTCATTCGCTGGCGCGCCGTCACTAGAAGCGATTCTGAGACTGCGCAAACCGGAAAGCACTACGAGTTGTTTTTGCACATTCCCCCCTTAACTGGATATAGGCCAAAACTCCTTTGGTGCTTAAATAAGCCTGTGTTAGTAGTGTGATGACATCCTTAGAAAGGCGATGTTGTACATAAAATTGCGCTGCACAGAAATATCCCGCAGCTTGCACCATCAGAGTAAACTGCCACGTGGAACTCACATGGCCAAAATCCCTGGGAATGACCACTAAGCGGGAAAAGCGCGTGCCAGGCATTGATCTGCTGCGCGGGCTTTGCATCCTCGCCGTGGTTCTGCACCACATCAATATTCGCATTCATTTTCGTGACAGCAATCTGGGCCACTGGATTGGCCCGGCGGCTAACCGCGTGCTTTTCTGGAGCGGCTATTACGGTGTGCGTGTCTTTTTTGTGGTCTCAGGATTTCTGATTACATCATGGTCTCTCAAGCGCTGGGGAAGTCTTGCGCAAATTCATCGCCGCCAGTTTTATGCAATGCGCTTTGCCCGCATTGTCCCCTGCCTTATCGGGCTTCTGCTTGTTTTGAGTGTTCTTGATCGTCTTGGAGTTCCGTATTTCATCGTAAGCCGGCAGCACAGCACATTGCCACGCGCTCTTTTTGCCGCTCTCACCTTTCACATTAACTGGCTTGAGGCCCACACCGGTTATTTGCCGGCAAACTGGGACGTGCTGTGGTCGCTTTCAGTGGAAGAAGTCTTCTATATTCTCTTTCCGCTTTTGTGCCCGCTGCTGCGCAGGCAATGGCTGCTGGTTGCGCTGTTTTGCTCGCTGGTAATGATTGGCCCATTCGCGCGCGTGCTGCCCAGGAATGATCTATGGCAGGATTATGGCTATCTTGCCTGCATGGATGGCATTGCTTTGGGCTGCCTGGCAGCCATGGCTTCAGCCAAACTGAAATTGAGCTTTAAAACAAATTTCATTCTGGGCGCATCCGGCGCGGGGCTGTGCATTTTCATCGATGTTTTTCGCGACCCTGCATCTGCCTTGGGCTTGTACAAAATTGGTTTGGACGTGACCACCCTGCAAATTGGCGTTGCCCTGCTCATTATCGCGTTGCAACAAAATTATGAGAGAAGATCCGCGAGTGAATTTCCGGCGCTTACAGATTCGAACACGGTAACGCAAACCGGAATTCAATTGATCGCAAAAATCCTGTTCCACTGCACGGCATGGCTACGATGGTTTGGACGCAACAGCTATGAAGTGTATCTCACGCACATGTTGGCGGTATGGCCCATGGTCATACTGTTCTGGCATTTCAAGCCCAGCATCAACACCGCGCCGTGGTGGTTTTTGGCCGCCACCACGCTCGCGGGACTGCTTGGCGGACTGGTTGCAAACTTTTACTCTGAGCCACTCAACCACAAATTACGAACAAGACTTCTGCCTTCTCAAGACAGGCCTGCTGCAAAAAAGCTTAAACAAAGCATGTAGATTTTGGCGTTATTCCTATTGACAGGCAAGCCGCTACTTGCATATCCTCAGAGCTGTGGGAGATGTTTTTGAGGCCATTGCTGTACCGGCACGAAGGGCAATTCTGGATGAGCTGACCGAACGCGACGGTCAAACCTTGTTCGAGCTTTGCTCTCGGTTAGTGATGAAGCACCAGATCGGGTTAACTCGCCAAGCCATCTCTCAGCATCTTGAGGTTCTGGAAGCGGCAGGGCTTGTAACGACAAAGCGCGAAGGTCGATACAAGTTTCACTACCTCCATACCGCTCCATTGCAGGAAATTACAAGTCGTTGGCTGAAGCCCAGGGGTGTAAAGCGCTGATGAAAATTGTTATAACCAGCATCTTTGTAGACAATCAGGACAAGGCACTGGATTTTTACACGCAGAAGTTGGGATTCCTCAAAAAGTCGGATGTCCCGCTGGGAGGCGGCATGAAGTGGTTGACAGTGGTCTCACCTGCCGATCCGGATGGCACAGAGCTTTTGCTGGAGCCCGATTCTCATCCAGCGGTTGGTCCCTTCAAAAAGGCCCTGGTGAACGACGGAATTCCAATGACTTCTTTTGCTGTTGAAGATGTTCACGCGGAATACGAACGCTTGCGTGCCTCTGGTGTAGTGTTCACGCAGCCGCCCACTGCAATGGGTCCTGTGATCACTGCCGTTCTTGATGATACGTGCGGCAATCTCATTCAGCTTGCGCAAAAGGTTTAGAAAATAAGAGATGAATCTGGGCGCAATCCGCAGCGCATCTTGATCAATACTTCAAAATTGGGAAAGCAGTTTTTGCAATCCTAAAATCAAACAC
>DASRCD010000814.1:0-5720 GCA_035653315.1 Candidatus Angelobacter sp. | reverse complement strand
TTATTTTGCAGCTTATGATTATGGTAGCTCTCACGCTGCTGTTCTCAGCTTTTTCTAGCCCAATCTTCTCTGCTATTTTTGCCTTTGCCCTGTTTGTGATTGGAACTTTCGGTGAAGATCTGAAGAATTTTGCCGCCATGTCGCAGGGCGCAACCAAATGGTTGAGCCTGGGCGTTGCTTACATTGTGCCGAATTTTGCCTCTCTGAACATAATTTCACAAGCCGCACATGATCAGCCTGTCACCGGCGGTCTCGTTTTCATGAACACTCTTTATGCGTTGTTGTACTCAGTGGCAGTCACAACTGCTGCCGTATTGATCTTCGAGCGGCGTAACCTTAAGTGATGCATACTCGTAGAGCTTCTTTCATTGCCGGAGCTTTGCTAGTCCTGTTCTTCGCAGGTTCGGTCTTGGCGCGCCGTGAGTTGGAACAGGTACGAGGCACGGATTCAACGCTACAGGAAATTCTTTACCTGCCTTCCGGAAAAGCCGTGAAGCGCCTTAGTCTTGGATATTCCAGTCTGATGGCGGATATTTACTGGACGCGGGCGGTGCAATATTTTGGGGCCAGGCACCTGGAAAGGTCTCAAACGCAGAGTTACGCCCTGCTTGATCCGCTACTGCAAATCACCACAGACCTTGATCCTCATCTGATTGTGGCCTATGAAACCGGGTCCATCTTTCTTTGCCAGAAGGTCCCGGAAGGAGCCGGCGAGCCAGACAAAGCAGTGGCCCTGGTGAAAAAAGGCATTCGCGCCAATCCCACCTACTGGCGGCTGTATTTCACTCTTGGCTTTATTCATTACATGGATCGCCATGATTACAAAGCAGCACAGGCGGCTTTTGAAAAAGGTTCTAAAGTTCCCGGAGCACTGCCTTTTATGAAAGTAATGGCTGCCCGTATGGCCGAGAAAGGTGATGATCCCGCTACGGCAACGTATCTATGGAAAACCATTTATGACACCGTGCAGGACCATACTGTCCGGGACACTGCCTACCAACATCTGCGCTCTTTACGCGCAGAATCTGACATCATGGAACTGGAACGGCGGGCGCTTGCTTACCAGGAACGGAAGGGAGCTTTCCCTGAAACGTGGGCAGATTTGATTCATGTCGGATTGCTGCCTGGAATTCCGGTAGATCCAGATGGCCAGCCTTATGTTTTGCGACTGGACGGAACAGTCCAGGTATCAGACTCGTCCAAGTTTCCATACATTGAGCATCATCTGGCGCAACAGAATAAATAGCGCAATCCTGCTATCCTGATCACAGAATCCATGAGAACACGTTTCTCCATTTTGCTGCTGTCTTCTATTTTTCTGCTATTTCTGTCCATCTGCAGGACAGGCCTGTCCGCACAGCCTGCAAAAGTGGATACGCTGGCCCATGGCGTGGATGAACACTATAACCACCTGAAAAGCTTTAAAGCGGCTTTTACTGAGATTTACCAGGCCGAAGGGGTATCCCGGACGGAAAGCGGCACTCTCTGGCTCAAAAAGCCGGGCAGAATGCGGTGGGAATATCACGTACCAAGGGAAAAACTGTTTCTCATTGATTCGCAAAACGCTTATTTCTATGTCACCGGAGACCGGCAAGCGAAAAAAACATCTGTCAAGAACCTTGATGATATCCGCTCCCCGTTGCGCTTTCTTCTGGGCAAAACAAAGCTGCAAAAGGAGCTTGATGGTCTTTCTCTTGCCCCTGATGTGGCCCCCCTCCAGACCGGAGACGTGGTCTTACGGGGTGTTCCCAAGGTGATGAAAGACCGGGTCTCAGAAGTGGTACTTGAAGTCTCACTCGATTTCAGGATTCACAGAATCGTAATCCACGGATTAGATGGCACCACTACGGATTTTCAGTTCACGCAAATTGAAGAGAATATTCCGGTACAAGACAGCTTATTTCGATTTACCCCGCCGCCCGGAGTACAAGTCCTTGAAGATGACCAGGTAACTCAGTGATTACCCCTTATATTACTTTGGAGAGTTTAAGAATTAGTAATTTTAATCGGTAAAATGCGCAATAATATAGGTTCCCCCCATTCTAGGATGTAAGGGCACAAAACCCACTGAATGCTAGACTTATATGAGGAGCAAAGGGGTTTTCCTCAGTATTTCATTACATGGCAGAATATCTGGTAAAAATTGCGGATGAGCGCGGGCACGTGCTCCAGCAGGTGGAAAACGGCGTCTCTGAACAGGAGATTCGCGACCGCTTCACCCAGCAGGGCTTTCTGGTCTATTCAGTCAAAAGCCAGCGCGGACTGCTCCCGGTTGGCAAGGGACTGCGTAAAAAACCGCTTAAAGCCGATCAATTTGTTGTTTTCAACCAGCAATTTCTTACTCTCATCAAAGCCGGCCTGCCGATTCTTAAATCTCTGAGCATTCTGAGCAAGCGGCAAAAGAACCCTTCGTTCAAAGCCATGCTCGATAATGTCCAGGAACGGGTCAGGAGCGGAGAGTTGCTGTCTGAGGCTTTTGAGGCCCAGGGCACCATGTCAAAGATTTACACCACCACCATTCTGGCCGGTGAACGAAGTGGAAATCTGGAAGAGGTGCTTGGACGGTACATTGCTTTCCAGCGCATCACAGTCTCATTCAGGAAAAAGTTAATTTCGTCACTATGGTATCCGGCCCTGCTGATAACTGCGCTGGCCGTGATGCTTACATTTTTGTTGACGTATGTGGTGCCACAATTTGCGGACCTCTACAGCACGCTGAATGCTAAATTGCCGTCCATTACGCTATTCATGCTCAGCATTGGCCGTGGCATCCAGCATTATTACTACATAATTCTGGCCGTTATCATTGGCGTGGTGATTGGCGGAGTCATGTGGGCGCGCTCGGAAAAAGGCTCCCGGGCTCTTGATGCGATCCGTTATAAGCTTCCGCTCTTTGGCGAAATCTGGATGAAGTATCAGGTCGCCATGTTTTCGCGAACGCTTTCTACTCTGTTGAGTGGCGGCTTGCCTCTTATGCCGTCGCTGGAAACGGCCAGCCATTCCATTAACAGTTTTAAAATTTCCAGCAATGTGGAATATGCCGCAAGGCGCGTACGTGAAGGCCGCTCACTTTCTTTCAGCCTGGAAGAAACTAAATTCTTTCCTGATTTGGCCATTGAGATGATTGAAGTGGGCGAATCTACCGGCGCCCTGCCATCCATGTTGAATTCAGTGGCGGAATTCTATGAAGAAGACGTGCAGAATTCCCTTTCCACGGCCATGCAGTTAATTGAACCCATTATTCTGATTTTCATGGGCATTACGGTTGCTTTCGTGCTCCTGTCGCTGTATTTGCCAATTTTTTCACTGGGAGCACAAGTGCAGTAGTAAGGATTTATGAACCAGAAGACTTCAACAACCACTATCGAAAGCATGCTTCCCGTGAATGGGCAGATGGAAAACAGCGAACAAAGGGCCCGCGACATGGCCGCGCGTTATCGCTGTGAATTTGTAGATTTGCGCGATTATCACCTTGACGCTGAGCTTTTTAAGACAGTTCCGGTAGATTTGATGTTTCGTTACAACTTTGTTCCGCTGGAGCAGAACGAAAGCACCCTTGCCATTGCCATTGCTGATCCCAGCAAGCTGATGATGATTGATGAGATCAGCGGACTGCTTGGCCGCCGCATTCGCACCAAGGTAGCCACGCTTTCCCAGATTACTGACATTCTCAAAAAGACTGAGCAGTCCCAGCGCGTGCTGGAAGAAGCCAGCGAAGGTTTTGTGCTGGATGTGGTGCGGGAAGATGAAGCCACGGGTGAAGAAAATATCAACATTGACCGGGTCACCGGCACCGAAGACGCAGATGTAAGCCCGATTATCCGCCTTGTTGATACCACGATCTTCACTGCGTTGCAGAAGCGTGCCAGCGATATTCATATTGAGACTGAAAGCGACTCCGTTCTAGTCAAATACCGCATTGACGGCGTATTGCAACTGGCCATGCAGCCCATGGCCAAAGAGCACCACTCCACCATCATTACGCGTATCAAGGTCATGAGTGAGCTTGATATTGCCGAGCGCCGCGTGCCGCAGGACGGGCGTTTCCGCGTGAAATACAGCGGGCGCCTCATCGATTTCCGTGTCTCCATCATGCCTACCATTCACGGCGAAAACGCCGTGCTTCGCGTGCTGGACAAGGAATCCATGAGTGAACGGTTCCGCAACCTGGTGCTCGATGTTGTCGGCTTTGATGAAGACGATCTTCGCCGATTCCGGCGTTACATTCTTGAGCCTTACGGCATGGTGCTGGTCACCGGCCCAACCGGTTCCGGTAAGACCACCACGCTTTACGCTGCCTTGAATGAAATCAAGACCGACGAAGACAAGATCATTACCATTGAGGATCCGGTGGAATACCAGATCCATGGCATCACGCAGATTCCGGTGAATGAAAAGAAAGGCCTGACCTTTGCCCGCGGATTGCGCTCCATTCTGCGTCACGATCCCGACAAGATCATGGTCGGCGAAATCCGCGACCAGGAGACCGCGCAGATCGCCATTAACTCAGCCCTCACAGGCCACCTGGTGTTTACCACGGTGCACGCAAATAACGTTGTGGACGTTCTGGGACGTTTCCTGAACATGGGCGTGGAACCCTATAACTTTGTGTCCGCTTTGAACTGCGTTCTGGCCCAGCGCCTTGTCCGTACCATCTGCGAGCATTGCAAAACTCCGGTGCGCTATACCGACCAGGAGCTTGCCTCCTTTGGTCTTGATCCTAAAGAATGGCGCGATAACCAGTTCTATGACGGTCCGGGATGCATTGAGTGCAGTGGAACCGGGTATCATGGGCGTACAGCCATCCACGAATTGCTGGATCTTTCTGATCGTATCCGTGAGCTGATTCTGGAAAAACGGCCATCTTCGGAAATCCGCAAGGCGGCGCATGAAGAAGGAATGAAATTCCTGCGTGACTCCGCGCTCTCGCGGGTGAGGGCCGGAGTAACTACCATGAAAGAGATCAACAAGGTCACTTTCATCGAGACAACGAGATAAGAATGGCAGCTTCAAACCAAAAGACAACGCGCCCCAGGCTTGCGTGTGAAATTACGCCAGAAGGCGTGATTGCCGCGCGCGCTTCAGACAAAACGCCGCGCGTTGAAGTATTCACCTCCCGGCGGCTGCCTGAAGGCGTACTGGCCCCCGGATTGACCGGGCCAAACATTGTAAACGGAGAAGCACTGCGTACCGCGATCAATGGCGCGCTCAGCGCTGTGGCAGGCAAATCACGCGACGTCATCGTTGTGCTTCCCGACTTTGCCATTCGCATGATGCTGCTGGATTTTGAGACTTTACCTTCAAAACAGGAAGAAATTGAGCCGGTCATCCGTTTTCGTCTGAAAAAATCGCTCCCTTTTGATGTCGAGCAGGCCAGGCTTTCCTATCAAATAACGCGTAACAATGGCGCAGTTCACGCGGTGGCAGCGATTTCTCCACGGGAAATCATTGAAGAATACGAAAAGGCTTTCCGCGATATTGGATACTTTCCTGGCGTTGTGCTGCCATCATCACTTGCCGCGCTGGGATTGGTGGAGGGTGAAAGGCCAACGCTGGTGATAAAGGTTGATCCACTGAACCTCACCATTACTGCCGTGGAGCGTAAGGAATTGCGTCTGGTGCGCAATCTCGATAATCCGCATGGGGCCAATGTTTCTGCCGCAGAATTAGCGGAAGCCGTCTTGCCTTCGATTGTTTTTTTTGAAGATTCCTTTGCGGCC